>NZ_JANX01000011.1 GCF_000767795.1 Inquilinus limosus MP06
TCGGAAAGGGGACCATGTCGGGAAGCGACGGCAGCATGCCGCCCGCCAGCTCGCTCAGCCCGGCGGCGGGCAGGGAAGCGGCGGCCCGGCCCGCCGGATCCTTGCCCACGGTCGGCACAGGCCCGGCCATCTGCTCGGTCAGCGGCCGGACCGTCTTGTTGGTGGCCTGGTGGAGCGCGACGTCCTTCATGCCCTGGGCTGCCGCCATGGCGGGGGCGGTGATTCGAGTCCCGGCAAACACCATCTGGGTGGTCCTCCCTTGCGCTGCGGGCCGGTCAGTTCAGCCGGATCAGGGGGCCTTTTTGCGAAATGCCCTCGCCGTTCATCTCCAGGCTCGAACCGGCTGCCAGCTTCTTGATGTGGGTTCGGCCGCTGGTGACGACGCCCTCGTGATCGATCTGGACGGAGTTGTCGTCGGCCTGCCACGCACAGACGAGGGTCTTGGAGTGGATTCCGATGCCCTCTTTGCTCATGTGGATCTGGTGGGCGCCCTCGCCGGCCGCGTCCTGGGTGACGGTCACGCCCTTGGTGTAGACCCCGTCATCGGTGAGCGAGACGAAGTTGGCCGTATCGCCCTGCACGGCCTCCACCTTGGCGGTCGACCGGATCTGGACGCCGGCATCGCTCAGCTGGATCGCATGGCCGCTGCCGAAGGAGATGGTGATGCCGGTGGCATCCATCCGGATCATGCTGCCCAGATGCTGCAGCACGATGTCGGCCGGCGTCATCGTCGACTGCGATGCCTGCACCGTGGTCATGTGCAGCGTCTGGGCGGCGGCCGTATAGGCGTTGCCGATGGTCAGCAGCTTGTTGTTGTTGACCATCTCGCTGGCGTCCTTCTGGGCGTGCAGGAACACCTCCTCGGCGCCCGCCTTGTCCTCGAAGCTCAGCTCGTTGAAGCCGGAACCGCCCGGGCTCGACGAGGTCTTCAGCGAGGTCCGGGTCTTGTCCCCCGGCAGGGACAAGGGCGGCATCATCTCGCTGTTCGGCACCACGCCGACGACCATCGGCTTGTCCGGGTCCCCTTCGACATAGGCGACCAGCACCTCCATGCCGATGCGGGGAATGGTCTGCGCGCCCCAGTTGCGGCCGCCCCAGGGCTGGCTGACCCGCAGCCAGCAGGAATCCCGCTCATCCCCCCTGGCATAACGGTCCCACGGGAAGCGGACCTTGATCCGGCCGTACTGGTCGGTGTGGATCTCCTCCCCCGCCGGGCCGACCACGATGGCCGTCTGCACGCCGTCGATCCGCGGCTGCGGGGTCCGCTGCTCGGGCGTGTAGCGCACGGCCGCCGGGATCGCGACGAAGCGGTTGGCATAGCGGGGCGGCTCGTCGCGGCTGTTGCTGTAGGTCGGGTCCTGCGCCATGTGCCACACCGAGACGACGGCGTAGTCCGCGTTCTCGGCCGCCGCCGGATGAGCCTGCAGGGCGAATCTCTGCCCCGGCTGGATGCGCCGGTTGCAGCTCTCGGCCTGGACCGTCTCGAACTGGGCCTCATGCGCCTCGATCCGGCGCTTGGTGACGGCGTCGGCGCGGTCGCGGTCGGTGAAGCGGCCGCCCCAGTGATACATCTCGAAGGGCTTGTTCGAGCCGATCGGCGCCACCGACGGCTGGTCCTGCATCTGCGGCGCCCGCGGCGTCTCGAAGTTCCAGTCGGCCTCCACCAGCCGTCCGGGCAGGAAGCTGTAGCGACGGGACCACGCCGTGATGTCGTTCAGGTCCGCATCGCTGGTGCCGTAGCGGATGGACGGCTCCTCGCCCGGCGTCCAGGCATGGGCCCCGTCCGCGACGACCAGCACATGCCGCCCCGCTTCCCCCTCCTGGCCCGGCTCGTGCCGGAACCACCAGGCCCAGCCTTCCTCCTCCAGCAGCCGGAAGATGAAGCGCAGATCGGTCTCGTTGTACTGGACGCAGTATTCCCGCGGCGTCTTCGGGCCGACCACGCCCGAGAAGTCGGCATCGTGGATGCCCGCCTCGTCGAAGATGGTCTCGAGGATCTGCTGCGTCGTCTTGTGCTGGAAGATGCGGCAGTCGGAGGTGTGCCCGAACAGCCAGAGCCAGGGATGGGCGGTGACGACATAGGCGCGCATCCCGTCGCCGAGGGTCGGGCCGGCCTCGAGCGCGCCGACCACGCCCGACCACTCCCGGCGGGCGCCGCCGGGCAGCTCCAGCGTCCAGGAGACCGGCAGGCCGACCAGCTCCGACGGCGCCACGTCCTGCCGTTTCGAGCGGACGCGGAGCCGGAACGAAAACAGGGAGCAGACCTCCTCGCTGCCGGTCATCTCCTCGAGCAGGAAGACATCGGGGCCGAGCGGTGTCTCGATCGCCAGGAGGCGGCCGGCCTGGGTCAAGGTCTCGGCGTAGTCGTCAAGCGTCATCGCGCACTTCCATGTCGGACACGGAATGGGATTCCTTGCGAGCGGCGACCCTAGCAAATTGGGACGACAGATTCCAGATACTGATTCGTAAGAAAATACATCTCGATAATACTGCAACTTATCTATCTACGTGGATGGATATGGCATTGTGTTATTAAGGTGTCCTTCGAAAGGCGGGAATTTGGAATATCGAGGTCATCCGGATTGTACTGATCCAATGGGCATGGATGCTGTCGCCGCCGATCGCGGGCTGCTGCCGGGCGGAGATGCGGCGGTGGGGGCTAGAGGCGGCCGGCCGCCTCGACCACCCGGGCCAGGAAGCGGTCGCGGTCGGCGTCGGTGGCGCGGTTCATGCCGTAGAGGGCGAGGTAGCGCACCGGCGCCCAGGGGCGGATCAGGCCGCGCAGCCAGCGCCGCACCAGCTTGCGCGGCGGGTCGCCCATCAGCAGCGACGCCCAGCGCGTGCCGCCATAGGAGACGACTGCGGTCAGAGACCGGATGTGCTGCAGGTTCGGATAGGCCCGGCCGTCGCGCATGACGAAGGACACGCCGGGCAGCATCACCCGGTCGAACCAGCCCTTCAGGATCGCCGGGAAGCCGAAATTCCACACCGGCGCCATGATCACCAGCGCCTCGGCCCGCAGCAGCCGGTCGACATGGGCCTCGACCGGCCGGCGATTGACCGACAGGTCGTGGTACCGCAGCCGCTCCTCCCGGGTCAGGATCGGGTCGAAGCCCTCGGCATAGAGGTCGCAGTCGTCGACCTCATGCCCGGCCCGGCGCAGCGCGTCGACCATCGCCCGATGCAGCGCGGCGTGGAAGCTGGTCTCGACCGGATGCGCGAACAGCACCAGGACGCGCATCGGTCAGGTCCCGCCGGGCGGAAAGGCCGGAGCCGCCCCCTCACCCGAAATCGCTGCGCGATTTCGACCTCTCCCCGGGGGAGAGGTGAACGGGCGCTGCGTCTGCTTCCCTCTCCTCGGGGAGAGGGAGGGGCCCATTCGCGTTAGCGAATGGCAGGGTGAGGGGGACGACACCAGCCCGACCCTCACCCCGTCGCCTGCAGCCCCGGGAACAGGTAGATGCGGCCGGAGTTCAGGTCGTAATCCGGGTCGTCCCAGCCGATCATCTTGCCGGGGTTCAACAGGCCGCGCGGGTCGGTCTCGCGCTTGAACTCCAGCTGCACCGCGTCGGTGCGCTTCATCCCGCCCTCCTCCAGCGTGTAGCGGTGCGGGTTGAAGATCAGGCAGCCATGATCCTCATGGATGCGGATGATCTCGTCCAGCCGCTCCTCCGTGGTGAAGCGCACGATCGGCAGGCCGGAGCAGGTGACGTTGCCGTCGAAGCGGATCACCTCGAGATGGCCGGGCACCTCGTCGCCGAAGATCTTCGTCATCTCCTCCACCAGCCGCAGATGGTCGGGGAAGGGGTAGAGCACCTGCAGATAGGTGATGGTCGGGTCGATCTTGATCGCGCGCAGCGTGGTGTGGTTCCAGGTCAGCTCGTAGAGCGGCGGCAGGCCGCGCTTCTCCTCGTCGGTAGCAGTGTCGGCGCGGAACAGCACCTCGCCCTTCGACCGCTTCATGAAGGCCTCGAAGCCGCCCATGGCGAAATCGGCCACCATCAGCAGCGCCACCGACTGGTCGCGGCGGATGAACTTCTGGTGCTTCTGGAAATAGTCGTGCGGCACCGGGGCGGCGACCGGCGCGATCTCCTTCAGCAGCAGCCCGTCGGCGCGGCCGATCTCCTCGCAGAAGCGGACCGCGTCCATCCAGTCGTCGAAGCCGACGATGACGTCGACCCACTCCGGCGCCGCGGTCAGCGGGATCTCGACCTCGGTGATGATGCCGTTGGTGCCGTAGGCGTGCAGCGCCTTCAAGAGGTCCTCGCCGGCGAGGTCGAGGATGCGCGGCTCCGCCTCCATCGTCACCAGCCGCACCCGCATGACGTTGCCGAGGTTGCGCAGGCCGCCCCAGCGGATCGACCCGACGCCGCCGGAGCCGCCGGCCAGGAAGCCGCCGATCGTCGCCATCCGGTAGGTCGACGGGAACAGCCGCATCTCCTGCCCGACCCTGGCCCGGGTCTGCATGTCCATCTGGGCCAGCACCGCGCCGGCCTCGGCCGCCACCGCGCCCGGGCGGATGGCGGTGACCTTGTTCATCCGCGCGAGGTTCAGCACCATGCCGCCCGACAGCGGCATGGCCTGGCCGTAATTTCCGGTGCCGGCGCCCCGCGGCGTCACCGGCACGCCATGGGCATAGGCGGCCTTCAGCGCCTGCACCACCTCGGCCTCCGAGGTCGGGGAGACGACGATGTCGCCGGTGACATGCTCCAGCTGCCGCTTCAGCACCGGCGAATACCAGTAGAAATCCTGGCTCTTCTGCTTCACCAGCACCGGGTCCTCGGTGACCCGCAGCCCCTCCAGGTCGCGCTTCAGCGCCGACAGATCGGTCATGCGTTCGCTCCTTCGGGCGCCAGCAGCGCGTCCAGCTCACGGTAATCCGGCAGGGTGGTGTCGATCGCCCGGCCGTTCCGGACCACGATCCGGTCGGCCTGGGGACGGGACAGCAGCTCGGTCCATGTCCGGGCGCGCAGCAGCACCAGGTCGGCGCCGCCGCCCGCTTCCAGGCGGCCGAGATCGGGCCGGCCCAGCACCTCGGCCGGGGTGGCGGTCACCGCCCGCGGCCAGTCGCCGACCGGGTGGTCGAGATGCAGGATGCGGGTGGCCTGGGCATAGACCTCGAGCGGGTCGAGATCGCCATAGGCGTAGAACGGGTCGCGGGTGTTGTCCGAGGACACCATGACCGGGATGCCGCGCGCCTTCATCTCATGCAGCAGCGTCACCCCGCGCCAGCGCGGCGTGGCCCCGGCGCGGCGGTCTTGCAGATACAGGTTGCACATCGGCAGCGACACCACGGCCAGCCCAGCCTCGGCCACCAGGTCCAGCGTGCGGTCGATCACGTCGTCCGGCTGCCGGGCCAGGGAGCAGCAATGGCCGACCAGCACCCGGCCGCGGAAGCGGTGGCGGATCACGGCCTCGGCGATCAGCGCCAGGGTCCGCACCGCCGCGTCGCCGGTCTCGTCGGCATGGAAGTCGAGGTCGAGTCCGTGCTCGATGGCGTGGCGGAACAGCCGGTCGATCCCGGCCTCCAGCCCCGCCACCGGGTAGGTGACGGCGCCGAGGATGCCGCCATGGGCGCGCACCGTGCGGCCGAGACCGGCGAAATACGCATCGTCCAGCAGCCAATCGATGGCGACCAGGGCGGCGCCCTGCAGTTCGACGCGGCCGGCCCATTCCTCGCGCAGCGCGGCGAAGACCGGCCAGGAGATCGGGTACTGCTTCGGGTCGCTGTCGATATGGGTGCGGATCAGCCGGGTGCCGTGGGCGTAGGCGCAGCGCAGGCTGAACGCCAACCGCGCCCGCACGTCCTCAGCCGACCAGTGCGCCGCCTTGTCGTCCCGCACGGTGGACAGCGCGCCGTCGAAGCTGCCGTCCGGGTTCGGCGAGCGCGGCCAGATATGGCCCTTGTCGAGATGGGTGTGCGCCTCGATGAAGGCCGGCCACGCCATGCCGCGGTCGAGGTCCAGCGCCGGCAGGTTCTCCGGATCCGGGCCGCCGGCCGGGCGGATCGCGGCCAGGGTGGCACCGTCGATCGTCAGGTCCACGCGGGCCAAGCCCTCGCGGTCCGGCGCCAGGCCCTCGGCCAGGCAGGCCGGCACGGTGGCGTTGGTCAGGCGGTAGCGCCGGGCGTCCGGCAGCGCAGCGAATCCGGCCATGCTCAGTTCTCCCGCCGGATGGCGCTTTCATGCCAGCGCCGCAGCAGCAGATGCGACACCAGGCTGGTCAGGGCGAAGATCGCCAGGCCGGTCAGGGTGATCAGGATCAGCGCCGCGAACAGCCGCGGCACGTTCAGCCGCCGCCCGGCCTCGAGGATGCGGAAGGCCAGGCCGGACTGGGCCCCGGCCGACCCGGCCGCGAACTCCGCCACCACCGACCCGATCAGCGCCAGCCCGCCGCCGATGCGCAGCCCGGTGGCGAAATAGGGCAGCGCCGCCGGGATGCGCAGATGCAGCAGCGACTGCCAGCGCGACGCGCCGTACAGCTCGAACAGGTTCAGCAGGTTGTGGTCGGTGCTCTTCAGCCCCTGGGTCATGTTCGACAGGATCGGGAAGAAGGCGACGATGAAGGCGCAGATCAGCAGCACCGATTCGGTCGACGGCGCGTAGATGATGATCAGCGGCGCGATCGCCACGATCGGCGTCACCTGCAGCACCACGGCATAGGGGTAGAAGGCCAGCTCCAGCCAGCGCGACTGGATGAACAGGATGGCCAGCGCCACGCCGCCCACCAGCGCCGCGGCCAGGGCGGCGAAGGTGATGGTCAGCGTCACGGCGAGGGCCGAGGACAGGATCGGCCAGTCGCCGACCATCGTCGCCGCCACCTCGGTCGGCGCCGGCAGGATGTAGCGCGGCACCTGGTAGGCGGTGACGTACCATTGCCACAGCACCACGAAGGCGCCGAAGGCGACCACCGGCACCGCGATCCGCGCCGCCAGCGCCCGAATGCGGCCCGGGTCGGCCCGCCGGGCCTCGGCGATGGCGGCCTCGTCCTCGGCCGCGCCGGCCTGGATCTCGATCTGGGTCATCGCTGCTCCGCCGCCACCATGATCGCCCGCATCAGCGCGTCCGACACGGTGCGGCAGCGCTCATTGTAGGGCGTGGACATCCGGTACTCGTTGCCGCGCGGGTAGGGGGCGTCGACCGCCACCTGCTCGATCACCCGGCCCGGCCGCGCCGCCATCACCACGATGCGCGAGGATAGGTAGACGGATTCGAACACCGAATGGGTGACGAAGACGATGGTCCAGTTCTGCCCCTGCCACAGCCGCAGCAGGTCGTCGTTCAGCTTGATCCGGGTGATCTCGTCCAGGGCGGCGAAGGGCTCGTCCATCAGCAGCAGCTTCGGCCGGGTGACCAGGGCGCGGGCGATCGACACCCGCATCTTCATGCCGCCCGACAGCTCGCGCGGATAGGCGTCGGCGAAGCGGTCGAGCCCGACCATCGCCAGCGCCTCCATCACCCGGTCGCGCGCGGCGGCGCGGGACAGGCCCTTCAGCCGCAGCGGCAGCCAGACATTCTTGAACACGGTGGCCCAGGGCATCAGCGTCGGCTCCTGGAACACGAAGCCGACCTCGCCCTCGGTCGCGCCGCGGTTGCCGTTCGGCCAGCGGATGGCGCCGGCCGAGGGGGCGCCGAGCCCGGCGATCAGCCGCAGCGCCGTCGACTTGCCGCAGCCGGACGGGCCGAGCAGGCTGACGAACTCGCCCTCGCGGATGTCGAGCGACATGGCGGACAGGGCCAGGGTGCCGCTGGCGAAGCGCTTCGACACCCCGTCCAGCGACACCAGCACCCGGCCGTCCGCGGCGGTGCCGTCCCCGGGCATGGTCACCTCGGCCGAATCCACCTCAGCCGCCAGCCAGCTTCTTGTAGAGGTCCAGGCCGATCCCCTTGCACACGAAGCGGGTGGTGAAGGCCTTGCTCACATCCAGCCCGGCCTCGAGCACCCCGGCCTTGACCATGCTGTCGTAGAAGCCCTGGTACCGCGCGGCGGTCATGCAGCCGATGCCCTGGGCCTCGGCCTCGCCGGCGATGACGATATGCGCGGCCTTCAGCTGCTCCCGCCCATAGGCCAGCTGGGCGTCGGTCATCTCCGGATTGTCCTTCTTGATCAGCGCGTTGGCCGCGGACGGATCGCCGAAGAGATAGTTGTACCAGCCGATGATCGAGGCATCGACGAAGCGCTGCACCAGGTCGGGGTTCTGGTCGATCATCGCCTGCTGCGCGGCGATGGTGGTGGAATAGGCGCCGTAGCCGTTGTCGGCGAGCAGGAAGACCTTCGGCTTCCAGCCGGCCTGCTCCTCGATGTCCCGCGGCTCGGAGGTCAGATAGCCCTGCTGGCCGGATTTCGGGTCGGCGATGAAGGGGGCCGGGTTGAAGGTGTAGGGCTTGTACTGCTCGTCCCGGAAGCCGGGATAGGCCGATTTCAGCCAGCGGTAATAGGTGTCGTAGCCCTCGCCGGACAGGAACAGCGTATCCAGCTTCGCCAGGTCGGCGATGGTCTCGATCCCCTGGTCGGGATGGGCCATCAGCACCTGCGGGTCCTTCTGGAAGATGGCGGCGACATTGATCACCGGCACCCCTTCCTTGACCGAATCGAAGGCGTCCAGCGTGCCGCCCATGAAGAAGTCGATCTGGCCGGCCACCAGCCGCGCCCGGTTGGCCGCCTGCGGCCCGCCCATGACGATGGTGACGTCCAGCCCGTATTTGGCGTAGGTGCCGTCCGCCAGCGCCTGGTAGTAGCCGCCATGCTCCGCCTGGGCCAGCCAGTTGGTGCCGAAGCTGACCTTGTCCGCCGCCGGGGCCGCGCCCGCGGCCAGCCCCGCCGCCAGGCCGAAGGCGAGAGCGAGGGCCCGTCCGAAAAGCTGCATGAAGCCGATCCCCTGTGTCGTTTCTTTGCCGCGGCGCCAAGGACGACAGGATGCAACGGCCATGCCATCCGTCCCCGGTGTGGGGGACGCCGCGGCCGGCCGGCGATCCGCGGGATATCGGGCGCCCGGATGGCGGCGCGCCGCGGCCGACGCCCGTCCTTCCGGTGCCCAACAACTGGGCAGCCTAGTCCAGTTTTCCGGCATGCGGCAACCTTGCGCAGGCCCGTCGCCGGCCCTACCGTTTGCTGCCTTTCGCGGGAGACGAATCCTGATGTCGCGTCCCATCACCCCCGCCGGAATCCGGCCGCCCTTCGCCCGCTACAGCCATGCCGTCGAGGTGCCGGCGGGCCACCGCCTGGTGGTCTGCTCCGGCCAACTCGGCATCGACCCGGACGACGCGGTGCCGGACACGGTCGAGGGCCAGGCCGAGCTGTGCTTCGACAACATCCGGGCGATCCTGGCGGCGGCCGGGATGGACCTGTCGCATGTCATCCGCATCAACGCCTTCGTCACCGCGCAGGAACATCTCAAGGGCTACATGAAGGTGCGCGACCGCGTCGTCGCCGACCCTCCCCCGGCTTCGACCCTGATGATTGTCTCCGGCTTCTCCCGGCCGGAGTTCCTGGTCGAGGTGGAAGTGATCGCGGCTGGACCGGCAGAGGCAGCGGGATAGGGGGAATGCCTTCCATACGTGTCATCCTCGGGCTTGACCCGAGGATCCAGGGGCCACCAAGACCGGCTCTCCATGGCCCCTGGATTGCCGGGTCAAGTCCGGCAATGACGGCAAAGGAGATGGGCCGTCTCCATGACCCGATGCTCCGCCGCCTGAAAGGATCCTGCTGATGCTGCCGAAGCGTTACTGGCACGAGATGACCACGCTCGACTTCCGGAATGGGGGCTCGGAGGGCTGGATCGCGGTGCAGCCGGTCTGCGCCATCGAGCAGCACGGGCCGCATCTGCCGGTCTACACCGACACCTGCATCGCCGAGGGCATGGTGCGGCGGGTGCTGGAGCTGCTGCCGCAGGAGCTGCCGGTCACCTTCCTGCCGACCCAGGCGGTGGGCAAGTCGAACGAGCACATCGCCTCGCCCGGCACCCTGACCCTGTCCTGGGAGACGCTGACGCAGCTCCTGATCGAGATCGGCGAGAGCGTGCGCCGCGCGGGTGTGCGCAAGCTGATCCTGATCAACTCGCATGGCGGCAACGTGCCGATCCTCGACGTCGTGGCGCGCGAGCTGCGCGTGCGGCACGGCATGCTGACGGTGCATTCGGCCTGGTCGCGCTTCGGCAACCCGGACGGGCTGTTCCCGGCGGAGGAGGCGGCCTACGGCATCCATGGCGGCGACATGGAGACCTCGGTGATGCTGCATCTGCGCCCGGACCTGGTGAAGATGGACCTGGCTGCGGATTTCCGCTCGACCCAGCTGCGGTTCATCGAGGAGTTCGCGCATCTGCGGGCGCATGGCGTGTCGCAGTTCGGCTGGATGGCGCAGGACCTGAACCCCGGCGGCGCGGTCGGCAACGCCGCCAACGCCACGGCCGAGAAGGGCCGGCAGGTGGTCGACCACCAGGCCGCCGCCTTTGTCGCTTTGTGCCGCGACGTGCACGGGTTTGATCTGGAGCGGCTGTGGGTGGAAGGGTAGGCGTATCGAACGCAGGAACCGGCCCGCACTTCCACTCTCCCCCTCCCCTTGCGGGAGGGGGGCAGGGGAGGGGGCTGCGCGCGTCCGCGCGAATGGGCAGAGCACCAAACTCGCCGTCCGCGTCGGCTTGCGACGGTCCGGGTCGGGTCAAGCCGATAGAACCCCCTCCCCCTACCCCCCTCCCGCGAGGGGAGGGGGGACTCAAAAGAGGCGATGTGTGAATGCCGTAGCCCGCGAGGGGAGGGGGAGGATAAAAGGATGGGCCGGTTCGGTGACGAAAGGACCTAAGCAGGCGTGAACACCTCGACCGGCGCCCTCACCCCGCGCAACGTCTGCAGGCCCAGGCAGCGGAAGCGCTCCGGCGCCGCCAGGGCTTCGACGAAGCGGTGGCTGACCACCATCGGCACGTTCAGCACGCTGCACAGATGCTCCAGCCGGGCGGCCTCGTTCACCGCCGGGCCGATGATGGTGAAGTCCAGCCGCTGGCCCGACCCGACATTGCCGTACAGCACGTCGCCGACATGCAGCGCCACGTCCAGCGTCATCACCGGCGCCCCCTCGGCGGTGCGGCGCAGGTTGATCGCGGCGATCCGCTCCAGCGCCTCGGCCGCGGCCGCCAGGGCCAGGCCGCAAGTCGCGGCCGGGTCGTCCTCGGCGAAGGCGAAGGTGGCCAGCAGGCCGTCGCCCATGAATTTCAGCACCTGCCCGCCGCGGGCCTCGATCGGCGTCGCCAGCGCGTCGAGATAGTCGTCCAGCATGGCCACGAGCTGGTCGCGCGGCATGGCGTCGGCCAGGGCGGTGAAGCCGCGCAGGTCGCCGACCAGGATCGCGGCCGAGATGGTCTCGACCGAGCCGCGGCGGATCTCGCCGTCCAGCACCCGCCGGCCGACGTCGCGGCCGAGATAGGTGGTCAGCACGGTGCGGAAGGCGGCCAGATCGATGCCGGCGCGGATGGCGGCCCCGAACACCGGCATCAGGTCGTCCAGCGCCCGCACCTCCGCCTCGCCGAAGCCGCCGGGCCGGTCGGTCGCCAGCGTCACCGAGGCTCCGGTGCGCAGCGGGTGCAGCGTGCCGTCGAAGCCGAAGGGAATGATGAAGCAGAGATAGTCGGTGGCGCCGGCGTCGCGGAACTCGGCCAGGACCGGGAAGCGGTCCACCCCCTCGCCCCGTTCCAGCCGGTAGCGGGTCAGCGGCACGATGTCCTCGGCCCGGGCGGCGGCGGGATCGCGGGCGGTCTCCCGCGCCGCCAGCACCGCCTCGTAGATCGGGCTGGGGCTCGCGATCCTGCCCCAGGAGCCGTGGCCGTACGCCTCGCTCTCCCGGTCGCCGTCGCGGGTCCAGATCAGGCCGAACGCCTCCATCTCCGGATGCAGGGTGGTGGCCGAGAGATAGGCCCGCCACAGCGGGATGCCGGCGTCGAGCAGACCGTCGGCGAAGCCGCAGGCGACGTCCTGCACCGGCCCGGCCATCAGCGCCTGGTTGCCCAGCCAGCGCCGCAAGCGGGCCAGGGCGGCGGTGGTCGCGGCGGGCAGGTCACCCACGCGACAGGCCGCGCGCCTCCAGCGCGGCGAGATAGGCGCGCCACAGCTCGTCCTGCCGGGCGGCGAGCTCGTGGAGGTAGGTCCAGGAATAGAGGCCGGTGTCATGGCCGTCGTCGAACACCAGCCGCACGGCATAGTGGCCAACCGGCTCGACCGCCGTGATGGCGACATTGCGCTTGCCGCCGACGATGGTCTTCTGCGACGGGCCGTGGCCCTGCACCTCGGCCGACGGGCTCTCGACCCGCAGCAGCTCGGCCGACAGGGTGACGTGCAGACCGTCGTCGAAGCGCAGCTCCAGCACGCGCTCGGCCCGCTTCAGCCGGATCTCGATCGGCCGGGCGGCGCTGCCGGTCAGGGGCGGGCTGCCCATGCTGCTCATCGTGTCAGCGCCGCGCGTCGGGGTCGAGCGGCCGGGCTTCGTCGATCAGCATGATCGGGATGCCGTCGCGGATCGGATAGGCCAGCCGCGCCTGGTCCGAGATCAGCTCCTGCGCTTTCGCGTCATAGCGCAGCGGCGACTTGGTCAGCGGGCAGACCAGCATCTCCAGCAGGCGCGGATCCACCGCCGTGGGGCTGCTGGGGGCCGGGGCGCCGGCGGAATCGGGGGTATCGGTCATGGTACGGGTCCGGGAACAGGGGCCGTCAGTGGCGCACGCGGCCGGCATGGCCGCCATGGATCGCCATCCGGATGATCGATAGCATGACTCGGGTGCGCTCGCAGAGATCCTTCGCCTCCAGCAGCGCCTGCTTCTCCTGCGGCTCGAACGGGCAGATCATCGCCAGCGACGTGACCAGCCGCTCATCCGGGGTCTGGCCGATCGCCTCCCAGTCGGCGGACAGCCCGGCGATGCGGAAATAGTCGGTCAGGGCCTGGTTCAGCCCGGCGCGGTCGATCTCCGCCGCGGTCGGCTCGGCCATGTCGGCGGCGAAACCGGCCCAGCCCGGCCGCACCCGGCGATAGCCGCGCCGCTCCTCCAGCTCCGCCTCGACCCGGAACCGGCACAGCCCGGTCAGGGTGATCAGATAGCGGCCGTCATCGGTCTCGTCGAAGCTGGTGATCCGGCCGGCGCAACCGACGGCGTAGAGCGGCGGCGGGGCGGCGCCCCAGTTTCCGGGGCGCGGCTGGATCATGCCGATCATCCGGTCGCCGGCCAGCGCGTCCTCGACCATGGCGAGGTAGCGCGGCTCGAAGATGTTGAGGGGCAGGAGGCCGCGCGGCAGCAGCAGGACCCCGGGCAGGGGGAAGACCGGCAGGTCGGTGCCGAGGTCCTGGAAAGCTGGGGCGCGCGGCCGCCGGCTCATGAAAACAGGAGCGAGGACAACCGGCGCCGGCCGGACAGGGTCAGCGGGTCGGTCGGGCCCAGCGCCTCGAACAGCTTGACCAGCTGCTTGCGCGCCGCCTGCTCGTTCCACTCGCGGTCACGGCGGAACAGCTCCAGCAGCTCGTCCATCGCCTCCTCGCGCTGGCCGGCGCCGTAGAGCGCGGTCGACAGCTCGTAGCGCGCCTCGTGATCGTCGGCATTGGCCGCCAGGCGCTGGCGCAGCCCGGCCAGGCCGGCGATGGCGGCGGCGCTCTCCTCGGCCAGCTCCAGCGCGCTCTTCGCCGCCAGCACGTCCGCATGGCGCGCCATCTCGGGCGTCAGGCTGTCCAGGAACTGCTTGGCCTGCTCGGTCTCGCCCAGCGCGATCAGGCAGCGGGCCAGGCCTGCCGCGGCGGCGGCGCTGTCCGGCGCATGCGCCAGGACATGCTGGTAGATGCCGGCCGCCTCCTCGACATTGCCGCTGTCCAGCACGCTCTTGGCCTCGGCCAGCAGCTGATCGACATGGTCGTGGTCGTCATGCCCGGCCAGCTGCACCAGCTTGTCGATGAAGCTCTTGACCTGGCTTTCCGGCACCGCGCCCATGAAGCCGTCGACCGGGCGCCCCTGGTAGAAGGCATAGACCGTTGGCACCGACTGGATGCGCAGCTGCGCCGCCAGGGCCTGGTTCTGGTCGATGTCGACCTTGACCAGCCGGACCTTGCCGCCCGCGGCCTGGACCTGCTTCTCCAGGATCGGGCCCAGCGTCTTGCAGGGGCCGCACCAGGTGGCCCAGAAGTCGACGATGACCGGCACCTCCATCGAGGCGTCGATCACGTCGGCGCGGAAGCCGGCGGTGCTGCTGTCCTTGATCAGCGGTGCGGCGCCGCCGGAAGCGGAATTCAGAAGGGCATCCATGGCGTTGTCCCAGGTCTGGTATTGATCTGTGCCGAAGCCCGGCGGCGGCAAGCGGCGGCGTCAGCCGCCGGCCGGCGCATCCTCCGCCGGTGGTGTAAGGGTCGCCGGCTCCGCCGGCAGGGTAGCGGGGTCGAGATCGACGATATGGGGTTCGTGGCCGCAGCTCGCAATGAAGCCCAGCAGGCCGGCGGGCTCGATCGCCGTGGTCATGGTGTTGACCAGCGGGTGGAAGTGCAGCGTGCCGTGCCGCATCATGTCGGAATCGAGCACAATGGTCACCCGCCGGGCGTCGTCATTGATGATGCTGAAGGGCGTGACCGAGCCGGGGGTGACGCCCAGCGCCTCCATCAGCCGGTCGGGCGATCCGAAGGACAGCCGGCCGGCGCCCAGCAGCTCGCCCAGCGCCTTCAGGTCGATACGGCGCTCCTCCTCGCAGACGACGAGCCATTCCTGGCCCTTCTTGTTGCGCAGGAACAGGTTCTTGGAGTGCCAGCCGGGCAGCAGGCCGCGCAGGTGGCGCGATTCCTCGACCGTGAACACGGCCTCGTGCTCATGCGTCGTCACCGCGACGCCGAGCGAGCGCAGCCGGGCGAACAGGTCGGCGGGGGTGGCGCGGGGCCGGGTGGCGGAGGAGCCGGACGATTCGGGGGCGGTGCTGTCGGGCGCGGTCATGCCGGGTGTTATACGAGCCCGCGGCGGCGCTTCCAAGCCCGCCCCCGACGGCCCCGTGCCTCCGTCGGGAGCATCCCTGAAAATTTCCGCATTTAGGTGCTTGCAAATCCCGCGGCATCGGATATAACCCGCCACCTCGACGGCGCTGCGGTGCCGACGACGCCAGAGCGGGCGTAGCTCAGGGGTAGAGCACAACCTTGCCAAGGTTGGGGTCGAGGGTTCGAATCCCTTCGCCCGCTCCAGTTTCTCCCAGGAAAATCAGAGACTTAGCAGGCATCTTTCGGGATGTTTTCTGCTTTCCCTGCCCCGCTTGTCCAATCGGGGAAGCAACTGGACGCATGTTGCGGCGTGAGCGGGGCCAAGGTTAGCGGTCTCCAGCGTTCCGCGTCAGGTCTGCGCCTCCGCGATGTGGTCGGTCACCGTGGTGATGAAGGCTCGCAGGCGCTGAAGACGCCTCATGTCGCGATGATAGCCCATCCAGATATCCCGGCCGGGTGGCTCCGCCGGCAGGTTGAGTCGGCGCAGGCCCGGCATCTGATTGCCGACCACCTGCGGCAGAACGGCGATGCCGACGCCTAGTCTGCACATGCGCCCCTGCACATTCCGGTTGTTCGAACGCAGGACGGGCCTGGCATTCGGGAAGCTCTCCTCGAGCCAGGCGATGTCCGGGAACTGGCCCGTCGATGTGTCGTGGGTGATGAGCCGGAAGCCGGCCCCGTCGCCATAGGCCGGCTCGGGGGAGTCCGCCGCGACATAGGCGCCATAGGCCAGCCGGATCAGCCGCCGCTGCACGACATCGGGCGTGTTGAACGGGACGATCCGGAAGGCGATGTCGGCCTCCCGCTGGGCGAGGCTGAACAGGCGGGTGCCCGTCAGGATCTCGACATCGACATGGGGATAGGCCTTCGCGTAATCGGCGATGACCGGCGGCAGGACGTAGGCGCCGAACCAGTCGGCAGAGGATATGCGCAAGGTGCCCTGAAGGTTCTGCTCCTGCCCGGCGAGCCGCCGTTCCATGGCCAGGGCGCCTTCCTCCATCTGCTCCGCCATGGCGATGACGGCGTTGCCCTCCTCGGTCGGAATGAAGCCGTCGGCCGTTCGCTGGAACAGCGTATGGCCGGTCGCCTGTTCGAGAGCCCGGAGACGGCGCCCGACCGTCGGGTGGCTCAGGTGAAGCGCGCGGGCGGCGCCGCCCAGCGTGCCGGCACGGGCGATGGCCAGGAAGATCCGGACGTCACTCCACTCCATCGCGCCATTCCACACTGCTGGCCCACAAAACTGAACGGTGACCGTACGACATTGTCAGTTATCGTACAGATCTGATCGCCTAAATCCACCTGGTGCGGACGAGCCGCTCGTGCAGCGACCCTCGTCCAGCGCATCGCAGGAGGATTTGGTGAAAACCTGGCTGATTACCGGATGCTCGTCCGGACTGGGGAAGCAGCTTGCCGAGGCGGTCGCCGGGCGTGGCGACCAGCTCGTCGCCACCGCGCGTTCGGTCGATGCCGTGCAGGCGTTGTGCGACCGTTACCCCGAGACGGTGCGCGGCACAGCGCTCGACGTGACGCGGCCCGGCGCCGCCGCGGAGGCCGTCGCGCTGGCCGAAAGCGCCTTCGGCGGCCTCGACGTCCTGGTGAACAATGCCGGGTTCGGCTTCATCGGGGCGATCGAGGAGGGGGAACCCGGCGAATACCGGCCGGTGTTCGAGGCGAACGTGTTCGGCCTGATCGAGACGACGCGGGCCGCACTGCCGGCGCTCCGCAAGCGCGCGGGAGCCTGCATCGTCAACCTGTCCTCCGGCGCCGGCATCGCCGGTTCCGCGGGCAATGGAATCTACAACGCGACCAAGTTCGCGGTGGAAGGCTTGTCGGAGGCGCTCGCGGAGGAGCTCCGACCCCTGGGACTGAACGTCGTCATCGTCGAGCCCGGCCCCTTCCGCACCGAGTTTCTCGGCCGCTCGATCGTCGCCGCGGCGCGAGAGATTGCCGCCTACGCCGACACGGCGCATGCGAGGCGGCGGTATCGCCAGACCAACAACGGCAGGCAGGTGGGCGATCCCGCCAAGGCCGTCGCCGTGATGCTGCAGGCCGTCGATGCCGAGCATCCGCCGCTGCACCTCCCGCTCGGGCCGGTCGCGCACGCGATCGCGGAGCGGAAGCTGGAGAGATTCCGCGCCGATATCGCCGCCTGGCGCGACATCTCCATCGCCACCGATTTCGACGCCCGGAGCTGAGGAAGCCCGCCATGATCACCATGTACGTGACCTATGCCGGAGATGCCGATACGCCGTTCGACCGCGAGCACTGGATCAACGTCCACTTCCCGCTCGTGCGCGAATGCTGGAGACCCTACGGGCTCGAACGCCTCGCGGGCTTCTTTCCGCAGGGAGGCGGCGGCGGCCTGATCGCCGTCGCGACCTGCGTCTTCCGGGACGAGGCGGCCATGAGGACGGCCCTGGCCTCGCCGGAGACGGCGCGGGTGATGGCCGATGTGGATCTCGTCACGGCCGTCAAGCCGCAGCGCAGCCTGGCGATGCCCCTCTGAGCGGCAGCAACGCGGCAGCCAAGTGATGTCAGTGACCGGCTGAGGCATCGGATACCGGCTTGATCAGCCTGGGTTCGATGGCCTCAGCCCACCATCGAGAACGGAAGCATCCGTGAGCACGTCAAAACCTCAGGCAACAGCGTTGCCGCCCGCCCGGCCCCGGGATGATGCCGCCCCGCCCGACCCGCGCCGCTGGGCCATGTTCGCGATCCTGCTGGCCGGCGCGTTCCTGCCGCCGCTCGATTTCTTCATCGTCAATGTCGCGCTGCCCTCGATCCGGGGGGAGCTGGGCGCCTCGTCCTCTGCCGAGCAGCTCGTCATTTCTTCCTATGCCGCGCTCTATGCGGTGACACTGATCACCGGCGGGCGCCTCGGCGATCTCTATGGTCGCGGCCGCGTGTTCTTTCTCGGGCTGATCGGCTTCGCCGCGGCATCGATGCTGTGCGGCCTCGCCTGGTCGCCATGGGCGCTGATCGCCGGGCGCGCCTTGCAGGGCGTGACGGCGGCCGTGATGGCGCCGCAGGCGCTCGCCTCTGTGCAGGCGATCTTCCCTGAAACCGAAAAGCCGCTCGCGCTCAGCCTCTACGGCGCGGTCTTCGGCCTGGCCTCCGTGGTCGGCCAGGCGCTGGGGGGCATCCTGATTTCGGCCGATCTCTGGGGCATGGGGTGGCGGGCGATCTTCCTCGTCAACCTGCCGGTGGCGACCCTGGTCGTGCTGTTCGGCATTCCCCTGCTGAAGGAAACGCGGGCGCAGGACGCGCGCAGGCTGGACCTCGGCGGCACGGCGTTGTCGGTGATGACGCTGGGCGCGCTGATCGTGCCGCTGATCGAGGGGCGCGAGGCGGGCTGGCCGCCATGGTCCTGGCTGTCGCTCATCGCGGCGCCGGTGCTGGCATGGCTGTTCTGGCGTTATGAGACCCGGCTGGCCCATGCGGGCGGCACGCCCCTGGTCGATCCGGCGGCCGTGCGGGCGCCGGGGCTGGGCCGCGCGCTGCTGATCGCGCTGCTGTTCTATGCGATCGCGCCGTTCTTCCTGCTGTTCTCGGTCTATCTGCAGGACGCGCTGCACGCGACCGCGCTGGGCGCCGGGCTGGTCTTCCTGCCGTTCGGTGCGGGATTCCTGCTGGGGCCGCTGGCCACTCCCGCCTGCAGGCGCATCCTCGGCGCCTATGTCAATCCGGTCGGCATGGGGCTGGAGGCCGTCGGGTTCGTCGGCCTGGCCCAGGCCATCGCGGCGGCGCCGGCCGGCATGCCCTCCGCGCCCGTGCCGCTTGCCGCCATCCTGTTCGTCATCGGGTTCGGACAAGGGCTCGCTCTGCCGACCTTGATGCGCATGGTGACGGGCCGCGTCGCGCCGGCCTTGTCCGGCATGATCGCCGGCATCGCCAGCTCGACCCTGCAGGTCGGCACCGCGCTCAGCGTCGCGGTGATCGGCGGGATCTTCTACACCGTCCTCGGCGCGCGCACCGATCCGGCGGTGATCAGCCAGGCCTTCATCGTCGCCATCCTCTGCATCGCCGCCTGCCTCGCCGTCGGCGCGGGTCTGAGCATCACCCTGGCCCGGCGGCCCGCCCCGCTCCCGAGAAAAGAAGATGCGGAATGGTCATGTGGTCGACGCCGTCTCGACAGCGTGCAACCCGAGTGCATTGGCGCGCCAAGTCCGAGCGGGCTGACGTGACGCGCGCTCGCATAGGAACGGCTGACCATCCTCAGCCTGGCCTCCGACGGCTCGGACCAGGGTATGCAAGATCGCGGACCTGCCGGCCTAAAGGCCCATCGCCCGCTGGATCGATTGCGTCAGGTGGGTCCTGAGCGCCGCCTCGGCGGCATCCGGGTCCCTGGCCCGGCAGGCGTCCAGGATCTCCAGATGCTCCGCCATCGTCCGCCGCACCTTCGCCGCCGAGTAGGCGTAGTGATGGTCGAGGCGGATCAGGCGGATGTAGTCCTGCGTCTGCAGGAACGCCTTGCGCAGGAGCGGATTGTCGAGCGCGTCGATCGCGCCGAGATGCAGGCCGAGATCGACCTCCTCGATCCGGCGCGCCAGGTCGCGGTCGAGATCGGTCCCGTCGACCCAGCCGACGACCTCGCGATGCTGCGCGATCATGGTTTCGATCCGGTCGCGCGGCGCCGCCTCGGCGAAGTGCCGGATGGCGGGCGTCTCGAGGAAGAGGCGCAGCTGATACGAGTTGCGGACGAGCGGCAGGTCCGGCTTGGCGATCTCGATGCCCGCACGGGGCCGGATCGTCACCAGCCCCTCGGCCTGCAGCACCTGCAGCGCCTCCCGCAGCGGGCCCAGGGGCGAGCCGACGATCTCGACCAGCTCCGCCTGCGACATGAAGGCGCCGGGCTGCAGCCTTCGGTCGAACAAGGCCTCCTTGAACCGCTCATAGGCAATGCGGCTGAGATTCGGCGCGCCTTCGGCGGGAGGCGCCGAAGGGCGCTCGTCGGATGACCGTTTCAGCGTGCTGCTCATTTGCCTGATGATTCAATTGTCGTTCAAAGAAATATCTGATATCTAAGTTGATATATCAATAGCCGCCATCAAAGGCGGCGTGCGGAGGAGCCCGGCATGCGGCTGACCGATTTCACCCTGACCCGCTTCCAGTTCGCCCGCGACCGGGTGATCGGGGACAGCCAGGTCCGCATCGCCCAGGCGCATATCGGCGTGGTCGAGCTGCACGCCGATGACGGGCGCACCGGCACGGGCTTCTTCCACAGCCTGTTCCATCCGCTGCCGGCGCTGGCGGAGATCGAGCGGGTCTTCGCCGAGGAGGCGTGGCCCGGCCTGGCGGGACAGGCGCCGGCGGGGCTGATCCACCGCGTCACCCGGCCCCGCGGCGGCAACAGCCGCCGCACCTCGCTCGCCTTCGAGGAGGCGGTGGCCCAGGCGCTGTGGGATCTCGCGGCGCAGGAGGCCGGCCTGCCGCTCTACCGGTATCTCGGCGGCAGCGATCCCAAGGTGCGGGTCTATGCCAGCGGCCTCGACTTCCATCTGAGCGACGGCGACTACGCGTCCCTGTTCCGCCAGGCGCGGGACCAGGGCTATCGCGGCTTCAAGATCAAGGTCGGCCATCCCGACATCGAATGGGACCTGCGGCGACTGGCGCTGGTGGCCGAGATCGCGCAGGGCCACGGGCCGATCATGATCGACGCCAACGAGGCCTGGTCGCCGAAGGAGGCGATCCGGCGGCTCGACCAGTTCCGGCGCGCCGGGTTCGACATCCTCTGGGTCGAGGACCCCTGCCTGCGCGACGACGTCGAGGGCCTGCGGGAGATCCGCCTGGCCGCGCCGCATGTCCTGGTCAATTCCGGCGAATATCTCGACCTGCGCGGCAAGCGCCGTCTGCTGGAGGGCCGCGGCGCCGACCTCCTCAACGTCCACGGCCATATCGGCGACGTGCTGAAGGCGGGCTGGCTGGCGGCGGAGCACGGCGTCCCCGTGACGCTCGGCAACACGTCGCTGGAGATCGGGGTCCACCTGGCCGCCGCGCTGCCCGAGGCCGACTGGCTGGAATACTCGTTCCAGAACACCAACCATCTGGTCGAGGAGCCGGTCGTCATGCGCGACGGCTATGCGATCGCGCCGGACCGGCCGGGCCATGGCCTCGTGCTGTCGGCCCGGGCCCGGGCCGGAGCGGCGCCGGAGGTGCTGCGGCCGGAGGATCTGCCGCCGGCCCCGGCGTCGACGCCGATCCGGCTCCCGTCCTGACCAGGTCCAAGAACACAAAGCAGGGAGGGCATGTCATGCTCGTCGATCGGCGCACCTTGCTGCGGACGGCCGCGGCCGCCCCGGTCCTGGCGCTCGCGCCGCGCTTCGCCCGGGCGGCGGCGGAGGGCCGCATCAACTACTGGCACCACCTGACCAGCGAGAGCGAGTTCAAGGGGCTGGAGGCGGTGATGGCGCTGTTCCGGCAGCGCTATCCGGGTATCGCGCTGACCCAGGAGAACATCCCGAACCCGGAATACATGTCGAAGATCACCGCCGCGGTGGTCTCGGGATCGAAGCCCGACACGGCGATGGTGATCGCCGAGCGGGTCAACGACATGGTCGGGATGGGCGGGCTGGTCGACATCACCGACCGGATCAAGGGCTGGGACAAGGCGGCGGCCTTCCCGGAGGACCGGTGGGCCGGGGCCAGCGTCGGCGGCAAGATCTACGGCATCCCGGCCTTCACCTTCGTCGACTGGATGTATTACCGGAAGGACTGGTTCGACGAGGCCGGCATCAGCGGCCCGCCGAAGACCCTGGCCGAGTTCCAGGAGGCCGCGATCAAGCTCACCGACCCGGCCAAGGGGCGCTACGGCTTCGGCCTGCGCGGCGGGGCCGGCGGCTACCAGTACGTGGTCGACATGATCGAGAGCTTCGGCTCGCCGATCGTCGTCGACGGCAAGCCGGCGATGGACAAGGCCAAGGCCGTCGAGGCCGTCACCTTCCTGTCGGAGCTGTTCACGCGGCACAAGGCCTGCCCGCCCAGCGCGCCCAACGACAGCTATCGGCAGATCATGGAGGCGTTCAAGACCGGCCAGACCGCGATGGTCTGGCACCACACCGGATCGCTGGCGGAGATCTCCGGCGCGATGCAGCCGGGCCAGTTCATGACCGCGGCGCGCCCGGCCGGGCCCGGCGCGCACATCGCGCGGCTGACCTATCTGTTCAACGGCCTGATGTCGGACGCCAATGCCGATGCCGCCTGGGCCTGGCTGACCTTCTGGGCCGAGCCCGACGCGGCGATCGCGTTCCTGGAGCAGACGGGGTACTTCCCGGCCTCGCCGCAGACGGCGTCGGACAGCCGCATCACCGGCAACCCGCTCTACGGCGCCGCGGTGGAGACGACCAAGTTCGGCCGCCTGCCGCCCCGATTCATCGGCTCCGCGGGATGGGACGACAATGTCGTGCTGCCCGAATTCCAGAAGGTGCTGGTCGGCCGCAGCACGCCGGAAGCCTGCGTCGACGCGATGATGGCCGGCCTCGAAGCGGCCCTGCAGTAGCGGGGAGGGGCACGGCATGCGCATCGAGGACATCCGCTGCTGGGTGGTCGAGGCCGAGCACCCCGCCCACCCCTATCGCTGGCGCAAGGGTCTGGCCGGGTCCGGCGACGGCACCCCTGCGGACCGCAAGCCGCTGAAGGCCGTGATCCGCATGGACACCGATGCCGGCATCACCGGCGCGATCGAGGTGACGAACGCCTGGGGCGCCATGAGCCTGGTCGACCGGCGGCTGAAGCGCCTCATCGGCGAGAACCCGCTGCTGACCGAGCGGCTGTGGACGCTGGTCTGGGAGATCGACCGGATCGAGGAGATCCCGATGCCGCATCTCGGCATCGTCGACTTGCTGGCCTGGGACATCAAGGCCAAGGCCGCCGGGATGCCGCTGCACCAGCTGCTCGGCGGCCATGACCGCCGGGTGCCGGCCTATGCGTCCACGGTCACCTGGGACTCGATGGCCGAATACGAGCGGCACATCAAGGAGTGCATCGACGCCGGCTTCACCGCCTTCAAGCTGCACGCCTGGGGCGACGCGAAGGAGGATGCGGCGCTGTCCCGCAACCTGCGGCGCTGGGCCGGGCCCGACGCGGATCTGATGTTCGACGGGTCGGCCGGCTGGGACTACGTCACCGCCCTGCGGTTCGGCCGGGTGCTCGAGGCGGAAGGGTTCCTCTGGTACGAAGAGCCGATGCGGGAGTTCGAGCTGGGCTCGTACCGCAAGCTCTGCGACGCGCTCGACATCCCGGTCCTGGCGGCGGAGACCTCGGACGGCTGCCATTGGAACATGGCCAGCTGGATCCAGGCCGGCGCGCTCGACATGGCGCGGACCAGCACCTTCTACAAGGGCGGCCTGACCGGAGCGGTCAAGATCGCGCATCTGGCGGAAGCCCATGGCATGCGGGCACAGGTGCACGGGATGGGCCTGGCCAACGCCCAGCTCTGCGCCGCCATCCGCAACAACGACTATTACGAGCAGCTGGTGATCTCGAGCGAGCAGATCGCGGGGCTGGGCAAGCTCGGGCCGCTGGCGATCGAGGGCGGCGTGCTCACGGTCTCCGACGCTCCGGGCATCGGCTTCGATCTCGACTGGGAGCGGATCGAGGCCACCGCCGTGGCGCGGGCATGACGGCGCTGGACCTGCCCTCGGCGCCGGCACCGGCGACGCCCCGCCGGCTCGGCCGGTTCGGCCGCCTGTCGGAGAGCCCGCGCTGGGCCTACTACCTGCTGCTGCCCAGCTTGGTGCTGATCCTGGCGGTCGTGCTGTACCCGACGCTGTGGGGCATGGTGCTCAGCGTCCGCGAGATGCGGCTCAACCGGGTCGATCTCGGCACCGGCTTCGTCGGCCTCAAGCACTACATCGCGCTCGTCAGGGACCCGGTCTTCTGGCTGTCGCTGCAGAACACCGTCGTCTGGGTCGCCGGGGCGGCGGCCGGCGAGCTGCTGCTCGGGCTGCTGACGGCGCTCGTGCTCAACATCAGCCTGCCGGGCTTCCGCGTGCTCGGGATCCTGGTGCTGCTGCCGTGGTTCCTGCCGAATGTCGTCGCCGGCCATATGTGGGCGCTGATGCTGGATCCGCGCCTGGGCGTGCTGAACGACATGCTGGTGCGCGTCGGACTCCTTGGCAGCTACAAGGCCTGGTTCGCGGATCCGGACACGGCGATGGCCGCCGCCATGGTGGTGGAGGTCTGGCACGGCTTCCCCTTCTTCGCGCTGCTGCTGCTGGCAGCCCTGAAGGGCATCCCCGGCGACCTCTACGAGGCGGCGGCGACCGACGGCGCCGGGCTGTGGCGCCAGTTCGTGCATATCACTCTGCCGCAGCTCCGGGTCGTGATCGTGGCGACGGTGGTGCTGCGGGTCATCAGCCTGGTGAACTCGCCCGACATCCTGCTGATCCTGACCGGCGGCGGGCCCGGCCGCTCGACCCAGGTGCTGTCGCTCTACGCCTTCCTGAAGGCGAACAAGGAGTTCAACTTCGGCTACGCCAGCGCGCTGTCCGTGGTCATGTTCCTGCTGCTGATGGTGTTCAGCTACGCCTATGTGAAGCTCTCCAACGCGATGAGGGACTGATGCTTCGCAGCCGTTCCGCCCGGCGCCGGCTCCACGCCCTGCTCTGCTACGCCGCCGCGCTGTCGATCGTGATCTTCGCGATGGTCCCGGTGCTCTGGGCGCTGCTGACCTCGCTCAAACCGGAGGCGGACATCGTCACCGCGACGATCCGGTACATCCCGGACCGGGTGACGTTCGAGAACTACGTCGCGATCTGGACGCGGTCCAACTTCCCGACCCTGATCGCCAACAGCGCCGTGGTGACGCTGACCACCGTGGCGATCTGCGTCGTGGTCGGGACGCTCGCCTCCTATGCCGTCGCCCGCTATCGCTTCCGCGGCCGGCGCGAGCTGATGCTGTTCTACCTGGTGGTGCGGATGTTCCCGGCGGTGATGATCATCGTGCCGCTGTTCATCCTGATGCGCAGCGTCGGCCTGCTCGACAGCCGCCTCGGCCTGGCGCTGGCCTACACGACGTTCCTGCTGCCGGTCTTCATCTGGATGATGAAGGGGTTCTTCGACGCGGTGCCGTCCGAGCTGGAGGACGCGGCCCGGATCGACGGCGCCTCCCGCATCGGCGCGATGCTGCGCATCGTCCTGCCGCTTGTGATGGGCGGGCTGGTGGCCACCGCGGTGTTCGTCGCGATCGGGGCCTGGAACGAGTTCCTGTTCGCGCTGATGCTGACGACCAGCACCGGGTCGCGCACCTGGCCGGTCGGGCTGCAGCTCATGGTCGGGGAATTCCAGCTGCCCTGGGGCGCGCTCTCGGCCGGCGGCATCATCAGCATCGTGCCGGTCGTCGTGCTGTTCGCCATCGTCCAACGGGCCATGGTCCGGGGCCTGACCGCCGGGGCGGTGAAGGGCTGAGCGGGGATTGCCGATCCGCGGCGGCCTTGTCACCTTGATTTCTGCGCCTCGACATCGACCCATTGGCCGGTCCTGCCCGAGGCGATGATCGCGTCGCAGACCACCGTCGTCTCCAGCGCGTCGCGGAAGGTCGGCGCGGCCGGCTTGCCGTCGGCAAGGCCCTGCAGGAAATCGGCGACCTGGTGCACGAAGGAATGCTCGTAGCCGATGGTGAGCCCCGGCACCCACCATTTGCCGAGATAGGGGTGCTCGCCGTCCGTGACCAGGATGGAGGTCCAGCCGCGCAGCATGCCGGGCGTGCGATGATCGAACCAGGCGACGCGGTTGAGGTCGTGCAGGTCCCAGGCGAAGGAGCCCTTCTCGCCGTTGATCTCCAGCGTGTAGGCCGCCTTGTGCCCACGCGCGTAGCGGGTGGATTCGAAGGTGCCGAGCGACCCGTTCGAGAAACGGGTCAGCACCGCTGCCGCATCATCGATGCCGACCTGCTGCACCTTGCCGGTCAGCGCGTGCTTGCGCTGCTTGACGAAGGTCTCGGTCATGGCGGTCAGGCTCCCGATCGAGCCGTTGATCCAGATCGCCGTGTCGATGCAGTGCGCCAGCAGGTCGCCGGTCACGCCTGAACCGGCCGCGTCGACATCGAGCCGCCATGTCCCGGCGCCGCCCTGCGGCACATCGGGTGAGATCGTCCAGTCCTGCAGGAATTTCGCGCGGTAGTGGTAGATCCGGCCGAGCAGGCCCTGGTCGACGACCTGCTTGATCAGGCTCACCGCCGGCACGCGGCGGTAATTGTACCAGACCATGTTCGGCACGCCGGCCGCCTCGACCGCCTGCACCATCGGCAGCCCCTCGGCGGCGCTGCGGGCGAGCGGCTTCTCGCAGGTGACCATCTTGCCGGCTTCGGCCGCCATGATCGCGATCTCGGCGTGGCTGTCGTTCGGCGTGCAGATGTCGATCACGTCGATATCCTCGCGCTCGACCAGCCGGCGCCAGTCGCTCTCGACGCCCTCATAGCCCCACATCCGCGCGAAGGCCCCGGCCTTCTCGCTGTTGCGCGCCGCGACCGCCTTCAGCACCGGCCGATAGCCGGTGTCGAAGAAATGCGAGACCTTGCCCCAGGCATTGGAATGGGCCCGGGCCATGAAGCCGTAGCCGACCATGCCGACATTGAGTGTCTTGGCCATTTTTCGTTGCTCCCCCGCCTCAGTCTTCGCGCCAGCCATGGGCGTCGCGCACCTTGATCATGGCGCCGAGCACGGCGTTCCAGGTGTTCTGGTCCTCCATCATCGCATTCGGGAACATGCATCCGTCCCAGCAGATATGGCGCATCCGCCGGGTCAGGGTGCCGTCGCCGTCGCGCAGCCAGTAGCCGGCATGCCTGGCGATATCGAGCCGGCCGTTCGGGTCGGTGACCTGGCAGTGGCGGCCGGTCTTCTCGTGATCGCCCGAGCCGAAGACGGTGCCGTCATTCTGGGCGACGTGGAAATCCATCGTCCAGGGGCGGAGCGCATCGGCCACCTGCCGATAGGCGGCGTCGAGCGTCGCCTGATCGGACCAGTCGAAATCCCGGGGCAGGATGCGATCCTGCTCGGCATTGTATCCGAGCGTGTAGAGCATCGAATGCGCCATGTCGGCCTGGTAGCCGACTACGCCCGGGCGGTCGACGAGCTCAAGCAGCTTCACCATCTCGCGCCAGGAATGCATGCCGCCCCAGCAGATCTCGCCCTCGGCGACGAGGAATTCGCCATGGTCCTCGGCGATGTCGGCCGCTTCCCGGAAGGTCTGCGCGATCAGCCGGGTGTTGTTCTCGGGATCCCGGTGCCAAGCCTCGACGCCGGTGGAGGAGTCGATCCGGATGCCGCCGGTGGGGCGGATGCCCAGCTCGCGCATCTGCCGCCCGATGGCGCAGGCCTTCCGGACCTGTGTGACGAAGCGCTTGCGGTCGTCGGTCGAGCCCATGGCCGAACCGCCGCCGGCACCGCCCCAGATCGGCGCGACGAAGGAGCCGACCTTCAGCCCGTAGCCGGCGATGTGATCGGCCATCCGCTTGACCGCATCGCCGTCGCTGTCGATCGAGACATGCGGATCGGTGATGAACAGGTCGATGCCGTCGAACCTGACGCCGTCGACCTCGGCCTCGGCGGTCAGGCGCAGCAGCGTGTCGAGCGGGATGATCGGCTCGGAACCGCTCCCCTTGCCGACGATGCCCGGCCAGGCGGCGTTGTGCAGCTTGGGATAGGTGTTGGTCATCGGATCCTCCCCAGATCTGACGTCGCAGGCCTTGTTTTGACTGCCGGTTTGCCCGGTCAGCGGCTCGACCCTTCCCCGGGGACTTCTGCCGCGACGTCGATCCGCGTCCCCGGGTTCCCCTCATTAAACGACGGACGCGCCGGGCCGGCCAGACCGAAGACGGAGCACCGGGCCCGGCCGGCTAAAGCCGCGTCGCGATGTACTTGGCCTCCAGGAACTCCAGCACGCCCTGGGCGCCGCCCTCGCGTCCGAGGCCGCTCTGCTTAGTGCCGCCGAACGGCGCCGCCGGGTCGGAGACCAGGCCGCGGTTGAGCCCGACCATGCCGGTCTCCAGGCGGCGGCAGACCCGCAGGCCGCGCGCCAAGTCGCGGGTGAAGACATAGGCGGCCAGGCCGTATTCGGTGGCGTTGGCGAGGGCGACGGCCTCGTCCTCGGTCTCGAAGCGGCTGAGGGCGGCGACCGGCCCGAAGATCTCCTCCTGCGCCATGGCGGCATCGGCCGGGACGCCGTCCAGCACGGTCGGCGGATAGAAACAGCCGGGCCCGTCCGGTCGCCGACCGCCGCAAAGCAGCCGGGCGCCGCGCGACAGGGCGTCGTCCACCAGCCGCTCGATTTTGTCGACCGCCGCCGGGTTGATCATCGGGCCGCATTCGGTGGCCGGGTCGGTGCCGGGGCCGAGCGTCAGCGCCGCCATCCGCGCCGCGAGCTCCGCCGCGAACCGGTCGTAGAGGCCGGACTGGACATACAAGCGGTTGGCGGCCGTGCAGGCCTCGCCGCCATTGCGCATCTTGGCCAGCATGGCGCCCTCGATCGCCAGTTCCAGGTCGGCGTCGTCGAAGACGATCAGCGGTGCGTTGCCGCCGAGCTCCATCGAGCAGCTCACGACATGCCTCGCCGCCTCGGCGAGCAGGAGACGGCCGATCTGGGTGGAGCCGGTGAAGGACAGCTTCCGCACACGGGGATCCGCCAGCATCGCCGCCGTCACCGGGCCGGGGGTCGAGGTGGTCAGCACGTTGACGACGCCCGGCGGCACCCCGGCTTCCGTGCACAGCGCGGCCAGCGCATAGGCGGTCAGCGGCGTCTCGCTGGCCGGCTTCAGCACCACGGTGCAGCCGGCGGCGAGCGCGGGCGCGATCTTGCGGGTGGCCATCGCCGCCGGGAAGTTCCAGGGCGTGACCAGAACGCAGATGCCGACCGGCTCGTAATCGACGACGATATGGTTCGCCCCGGTGGGGGAGAGCATGAAGTCGCCGCAGACGCGCACGGCCTCCTCCGCGTTCCAGCGGAAGAAGTCGGCGGCATAGGCGACCTCGCCGCGCGCGTCGCGCAGGGCCTTGCCGTTCTCCAGCGCGATCAGCCGGGCCAGGTCCTCGGCGCGC
>NZ_JANX01000012.1 GCF_000767795.1 Inquilinus limosus MP06
CAGGACCTGACCGCGGCAGCTGGTCGACAGCCATGTCCGGTCGCTGCTGGCCGAGCACCTTGTCGACGTGCCGTCCTCCGACCGGCACACGGTCAAGCCCTGGTTCGTCGGCAAGATCGACGCGGCCCCGCCGGTGGTCGACCTCGCGGCGCAGGGCTTCCCGCTGGTGGGCGGGCGGCTCGACTATCTCGGCCGCCGGGTGGTGGCGGCGCTGGTCTACCGCCATGGCGGCGGGCACGTCGTCAACCTGTTCGTCTGGCCGAACCCGGGCGCCGCGGACAGCACCCCGACGGCGGAGACGGAGGAGGGGTACCGCCTGCTGCACTGGGTGCGGTCGGGGCTGGAGTTCTGGGCCGTGGCCGATATCGACCTGTCCGAGCTGCAGGCCTTCCAGGCGGCCTATCAGCAGGGCGCGGCGACGCAGGGGGCGCCGCAGCCGGTCCAGCCCTGACCTACAATTCCAGTTTCATGCCTTCATGGCTGGCGACGAAGCCGAGCCGGGCATAGAAGCGGTGGGCATCGGGTCGGCGCTTGTCGGTGGTCAGCTGCACCAGGGCGCAGCCGCGCGAACGGGCCCGGGCGATGGCCCATTCCATCATCGCCCGGCCGGCGCCCCGGCCCCGCAGCGCCGAGTCGATGCGCACGGATTCGATCTGCGCCCGCCAGGCGCCGCGGCGCGACAGGCCGGGGATGAAGCTGAGCTGGAAGCAGCCGACCACCCGGCCGTCCAGCTCGGCCACCACCATCTCGTGGTTCGGGTCGGCGGCGATCGCGGCGAAGGCGGCCTGGTAAGGCGCCTCGACCGCCGCTTCGCGATTCTTGCCCAGCGGATCGTCCGCCAGCAGCCGCAGGATCGCGGGCAGGTCGCCGGCCTCAGCCGGCCGCATCGTCACATCCATCATCCGCTCCGGAATTCCGTCATTCGTCATATCGGCTTATCGTGAGGCCGTGTCTTTGACGAGTGCCCCGGCCGCCGAGCATTGATGACATGAACGATAGTCCAGGGCGGAGGCCCGGGCCTCCAGGCCCGCCCGTCCCTCCCGGTGGCGTTGCTCTGCTGCGCCGGATCATCGACCAGGCGGCGGTCAGCATGGCGATCGCGGGGGCGGACGGACGCTGCCTGTATGTCAACGCCGCCTTCCGCACCATGTTCGGCTACAGCGCCGAGGAGTGCATCGGCCGCACCGTCGACGACATCGTCCACCCCGATGACCGCGCGGCGGTCCAGGCCGGGCTCGAGGCGCTGCGGCGCAGCGATATCGAGACCCCGCGGGCCGAGCGGCGCTACGTCCGGAAGACGGGCGAGGTCTTCTGGGGCATGGTCACCGCCTCCGCCCTGCGCGACGCGGCCGGCGCCCCACCGGGCCATTACCTGCTGCAGATCATCGACATCGGCCCGCAGAAGCAGGCCGAGGCAGCGCTCAGCGCGTCCGAGGAACGCTGGAGCCACGCCCTGCAGGGGTCCCGCCAGGTGGTCTGGGACTTCCATGTGCCGACCGGCATGGTCTGGGTCTCGCCGCAATGGCAGGAACTGCTGGGTTTGCCGGAGGAGGAGCGCGTCCACCACATCAGCCAGTGGCTGAGCAAGATGCACCCCGACGACCGCGACCGGGTGGCCGAAGCGACGGAACGGGTGCGCAGCCGGGGCGACGCCGAATTCGACGCGGTCTACCGCCTTCGGCACCACGTCACCGGGCGCTGGATCTCGGTGCTCAGCCGCGGCCGGGTGGTCGAGCGCACCGCGGACGGCAGCATCCAGCGGATGATCGGCACCATCGTCGATATCTCCCGCGAGAAGGAGATCGAGGCGCAACTGGCCGAGGTGACCGAGCGGCTGCAGGTCGCGATCGAAGCCGGCGGGGTCGGCATCTACGAGCTGGACTTCGTGACCGGCCGCTACCGCTGGGACGAGCGGATGCACGACCTGTACGGCCTGCCCTGGGGCGGCTTCGACGGCACGCTGGAGGGATGGCTGCGGCTGATCCACCCCGACGACATCCCGCATGCGATGCGGCAATACGAGATCGCGCTGCACGAGACCTCGGTCTACCAGGCCGATTACCGGATCCTGCACCGCGTCTCGGGCGGGATCCGGCATGTCCGCTCTCTGGCCCGGGTGATCCGGGCCGCCGACGGCACGCCGCTGCGCGCGGTCGGCACCAACTGGGACATCACCGACCACAAGCAGGCGGAGGCCCGGCAATCCGCCCTGAACGAACGGTTGGAGGTCGCGCTCGACGCCGGCGGGGTCGGCATCTTCGAGGTCGATTTCACCACCGGCGAGCGCCTCTGGGACGCCCGGACGCACGAGCTGCACGGCGTGACGCCGGACAGCTTCGACCACACGCCCGAGGGCTTCCGCCGGCTGCTGCCCCAGGAGGATGTGGAGCGGGTCACGCGCATCCACGAAGCGGCCGAACGGGACCAGCTGGCGCAGTACCGGGTCGACTACCGGGTGCTGCACCAGGCAACAGGCACCACCCGCCACATCCGCTCCTCCCTCCGTCTGACCTTCGGCCCCGGCGGCGCCTTGCTGCGCGGCCTCGGCGCCTGCTGGGACATCACCGAGGACGTCGAGCGCAGCAGGCGGCTGCACGACACGCTGACGCTGCTGCAGGCGGTGATGGACGGAACGCCGGACCTGATCTACGTCAAGGACGGCGGCGGCCGCTATCTCCTGGTCAACCCGGCCGTCGAGAAGGTGATGGCCCGGGCCGGGATCGAGATCATCGGCCGGGCGGACAGCGAGATCTTCCCGCCCGAGACGGCACGGGCGCTGATCGAGAACGACCGCCGCGTGCTCGAGAGCGGCGAGGCCCTCACCACCGAGGAGACCGCTGTGGTCGCCGGGGCCGCCCGGACCTACTCCTCCGCCAAGGTGCCGCTGCGGGACGAGCGCGGCGCCATCATCGGCCTGATCGGCACCTCGCGCGACCTGACCGAGGTGAAGACGGCCGAGGCCGCCTTGCGCCGCAGCGAGGCGCGCTGGCAGTTCGCGCTCGACGGGGCGGGCGACGGCATCTGGGACTGGGACATCGACACCGGACACGTCTTCTACTCGCGCCAATGGAAGGCGATGCTGGGCTATGAGGAGGACGAGATCGGCGCCACCGTCGACGAGTGGTCCGACCGCGTCCATCCGGACGACCTGCCGCGCTGCTGGGCGATCATCAACGATCACCTGGCCGGCCGGTCGCCCGATTTCGTGCTCGAGCACCGGATGCGGGCCAGGGACGGTTCCTGGCGCTGGATCCTCGACCGCGGCAAGGTGGTCGAGCGCGACGAGGACGGCCGGGCGCGGCGCATCATCGGCACCCACACCGACATCACTGAGCGCAAGCGGGCGGAGGATGCGATGCGGGCGCTGAACCAGCGCCTGCAGCTCGCGATCGAGGGGGCCGGCGCCGGCATCTTCGAGCTCGACGTCGCCACCGGGCGCTACAGCTGGGACGACCAGATGCATGTGCTCTACGAGGTGGCGACCGGGGCCTATGACGGCAGCCAGGAGGCGTGGCTCGGCTACATCCACCCGGACGACGTGCCCCGCGTGGTGCGCTGCCGTGAGGAGGCGGTCGAGCGCACCTCGCTGTTCAGCATGGATTTCCGCATCCGGCGGCAGCGCTCGGGCGCCATCCGCCACATCCGGTCCCTGGCCCGGGTGATCCGGCATCCCGACGGCAGGCCGGACTATGCGGTCGGGATGAACTGGGACATCACCGACCATGTCGAGCTGGCCGAGGCGCTGTTCGAGGAGAAGGAGCGGCTGCGGGTCACGCTGCACTCGATCGGCGACGCGGTGATCTCGACCGACGCGCTGGCCCGCGTCACCTTCATGAACCCGGCTGCCGAGCAGATGACCGGCTGGTCGGCGGAGGAGGCGATGGGCCGCCCGCTATACCAGGTCTTCCGCCTGATCGACGAGGCCGGCCACGCCGTTCCCGACCCCGTCGAATCCTGTCTGGCCCGGATGCAGCCCTATTACCTGGACACCGACGTCGTCCTGCTGGCGCGGGGTGGAGAGCGGCGCCATATCCGGGATTCGGCGGCGCCGGTGCGCACCGCCTCGGGGGAGGTGATCGGCGCGGTGCTGGTGTTCCAGGACGTCACCCGCGATCGCACGCTGCAGCAGGCCCTGGCCCATTCCGCCACCCATGACAGCCTGACCGGCCTGCCCAACCGCGTCGCCTTCGAGCGGGCGCTGCGCGAGGCCTGTGACCAGGCGCGCCGGGACGGGCGGCGGCATGTGCTGTGCTTCATGGACCTCGACCGCTTCAAGATCGTCAATGACGGCGCCGGCCACGCCGCCGGCGACGCGCTGCTGCGCGACGTCGCCAACCTGCTGCGCCGCCACAGCCGCGGCCGGGACCTGGTCGCCCGCCTCGGTGGCGACGAGTTCGCCATGCTGCTGCGCGACTGCTCGGTCGATGATGGCGTCACCATCGCCCGACAGTTCATCCGCGCGGTGGCCGAGCTGCGCTTCACCTGGGACGACAAGGCCTATCAGATCGGCGCCAGCGTCGGCCTGACCGCGGTCACCGCCGACGGGACCCGGGCTGATGAGCTGCTGAGCCAGGCGGACGTCGCCTGCTACACCGCCAAGACGGCCGGCCGCAGCCAGGTCTCGGTCTATGGTGGCGATGGCAGCGCAGCGCAGCGCCACCGGCGCGAGATCCAGGTCGCCGCCGGCATCCGCGACGCGATCGAGGCCGACCGGTTCCGCCTGTTCGCGCAGCAGATTTGCGATCTGCGGCCCGGGCACACCGCGGCGCGGCATGTCGAGATCCTGCTGCGGATGCAGGACGACAAGGGGCAGATGGTCGAGCCGTCGGGGTTCATCCCCGCCTCGGAACGGTACGACCTGATGGGCAACATCGACCGCTGGGTGATCCGCACCACGCTGCACGGCTACGGCCCGCAGTTGCGGGCGGCGCCGGACCTGTCGATCGGCATCAACCTGTCGGCCAACACGCTGGACGACCCGTTCCTGTGGCCGTTCCTGAAGGAGGAGTTGGCGGCCTCGGGGCTGAATCCCGGCAGGCTGCATTTCGAGATCACCGAGACCGCGGTGATCAACAACCTGGCGGCGGCGAGCCGTTTCGTCGCCAAGGTGCGCGCCGCCGGCTGCGCCGTGGTGCTGGACGATTTCGGCAGCGGCCTCAGCTCCTTCGCCTATCTGCGGCAGTTCCCGGTGGACGGGCTGAAGATCGATGGCGGCTTCATCCGCCAGATCACCACTAGCGCGGTCGACCGGGTGATCGTCGAATCGATCAATGCCATCGGCCACCGCCTCGGTACCGTCACCGTGGCCGAACAGGTCGAGGATGAGGAAACCCTGGCTCTGGTGCGCGCCATGGGGATCGACCAGGCGCAGGGCTTCGCTGTCGGCCGGCCTCGGCCGCTAGACACCCTATTCTGAAATTTCGGAACGAAATCCGGGGTGTGCGTTCCGTCACCGCGACAGGGACCGGTCCGATCCACTATCATCGTATGCACGGCATGTGCAGCGCCAGCTTTGGCGAGATGAGAGGGGAATCCGATGCAAGGCCGTTTCATCGGCGAGTCGGCCATCCGGCCGATGGTCGATGTACCGTCTTCTTTCGCCCGGCCGGACGAACAGCACGTCCTCGGGCTGATCGACCTTGTCTATGAAGCCGGCATCGGCAACGAGGACTGGCCCGATGTGCTGCGTCACCTCGGCGATGCCCTGGGTGGCGAGGCCGTGGTCCTGCGCCGGCTGGCCCCGGCGACGCCAGGGCCCGCGACGCTGGCGACCGAGACCGACCCAGACTACGTCGCGCGCTACCAGGCGCACTACCACCGGTTGCTGCCGCTGCTACCCCTGCTGCCGCGGCTGCAGCCCGGCACGGCCTTCGTCCATTCGGCGCTGATTCCGGATGCCGAATACCGGCGCACCGAGTTCTACAACGACTTCATGCACCCGCAGGGCAAGGATCGCGGCCTGTACTGGGTGGATTTCGACCGTGGCCACCTGTCTGCGATGCTGTCGGTCTGGCGGCCGCTGCGGCGGCCGAACTGGGATGACGAGCAACTCCGGGTGCTGCGGGCGATCGGGCCACATCTCAGCCGGGCGCTGCGCATCGAACGCGGGCTGGCCGCCGCCGGAGGCGCATTCGAGCCCGAGGCGCACCGCCCGGCATCCCCCTTGACCCCGCGCGAATGCGACTGCCTGGGCTGGATCGCCCGCGGCGCGTCGAGCAAGGAGACCGCGCGCCAGCTGTCGCTGTCGGTCTACACCGTCAACGAATACGTCGCCTCGGCGATGCGCAAGCTCGGGGCGGGCAGCCGCGCGGAGGCTGTCGCCCTGGCGCTGCTCTGCGGCGCGATCGGCGGCTGATCCGCCGGCCTTCAGCAAACACCGTCATCGATCGACGTCCATGGCGGCGCATGTCGTCCATCACTGCGGATCCGGCAGGGTTCCCCCCCTCAATTTAGGGGATTGAGATCCCAACAGCTCTCGGGAAAAAGGGAACGAGGTCGCGCCTGGGTTGTTCAGGCTTTGCGGGGGTTGCCGACATGGCCCTCTCTCGCTCGGCCAGCCCTCTCGCATGGGAGCGGGAGTTGCCGTCCTCAGGGCGGCGGTCGGACTGCGGAGCCGGCGACGGAAACGCCGGCCCGCTTCGTGAGTGTCGTGTCTTGGAGGGGGATTTGCAATGCCGTCCGACATCCCGGTCAGCGTGGCCGAGGCCACGGCCTCAAGGGTGTTGCCCGGCACCCGTGCCGCGGTCATGGCCAAGCGGGCCACCGACATCGTTCTGTCGATCGCATTGCTGGTGCTGTTTGCGCCCCTGTTCCTGGCTTGCGCCATCATGATCCGGCGATCGGGCCGGGGCATCTTCTACAGCGACCGACGTGTCGGTCGCGACGGCAGGATCTTCTACTGCCACAAGTTCCGGACCATGGTTCCCAACGCGAACAAGCTGCTGGCGGATCTTCTCCAGAAGAACCCCGAGATGCGGCGCGAATGGGAGAGTGGCTTCAAGCTGAAGAAGGACCCGCGGGTGACCGCGATCGGCCGCTTCCTGCGCAAGACCAGCCTCGACGAGCTGCCGCAGCTGTTTAACGTGCTGAAGGGCGAGATGAGCCTGGTCGGCCCGCGGCCGATGTATGAGGAGGAGCAGGAGCGCTGGGGCGCGGCGATCCGCTACTATCACAGCGTCCGGCCCGGCATGACCGGGATCTGGCAGATCTATGGCCGCAGCGACACCGACTACGAGACCCGGATCCGGCTCAACGTCGAATATGTCCGACGCTGGTCCTATTGGCGCGACATGGCGCTGCTGGTGATGACCCCGCGCGTGTTCTTCGTCCGCTCAGGCGCCTACTGAGATGACCGTCCTCTCCCGGCCGGACGGGGCCCGGCCAGGATGTGCGTAACAAAATAACTTCAAAACGAACGGTCATTAGTATCGTTTTCCGGCAGGATCCGACGACAAAAATTCTCGTTTTCGGATCAGGGATTCATCATGGCGGTCATCAACGGCGGTGCGGGCGCCGATATTCTCGACGGCACGGCGAACAACGACACGATCAGCGGCCTCGGCGGCAACGACATCCTCAACGGCCTGGCCGGCGTGGACACGCTGAATGGCGGTGACGGGAACGATACGCTGCGCGGCGGGCTCGGGGCGGATGTGCTGAGCGGCGGCGCCGGGATCGACAGCGCCGATTACGACGCCAGCGGCGCCGGCGTGACCGTAACGATCGGCGGCATCGGCAGCGGCGGCGACGCCCAGGGCGACAAGGTCGGCGCCGATATCGAGAACATCACCGGCTCGGCCTTCGACGACACCCTGACCGGCTCGGCCGCCGCCAACAGGCTGGTCGGCGGCGCCGGCAACAACACCCTCTACGGCCTCGACGGCGATGACGTCTTGATCTCGGGCGACGCCTCGGGCCCGGGCAATGACCTGCTCGACGGCGGGGCCGGCAACGACAGCCTGACAGCGGGCGCAGGCACCGACATCCTGCGCGGCGGCGACGGAGACGACATCCTGCGCGGGGATGCCGGCGCGGACACGCTGAGCGGCGGCGCCGGCATCGACCAGATCACCTATTTCTTCAGCACCGCCGGCGTCTCGATCAACCTGACGGCGCTGACCGCCTCGGGCGGCGACGCCCAGGGCGACGTGGTCGGCAACGACATCGAGAACATCGAGGGCTCGAACGGCTTCGCCGACACCCTGGTCGGATCGGCCGCTGCCAACGCCATCCTCGGCCGGGGCGGCGCCGACACGATCGACGGGATGGGCGGGAATGACAATCTCGACGGCGGTGCCGGTGACGACGTGCTGCGCGGCGGCGCCGGCAACGACGTGCTCTATGGCGGCGCCACCACCCTGGACGGCGTCAGCGGCAACGACACCCTCGAAGGCGGCGCCGGCGCGGATTCGCTGCGCGGCGGCGCCGGCGTCGACACCATCGTCTACAACGGCCCGGCCGGTGTGACGGTGACCATCGGCGGCACCGGCATCGGCGGTGACGCCCAGGGCGACACGATCAACATCGATATCGAGAACATCCAGGGCACGACCGGCTTCAACGACGTGCTGACCGGGTCGCAGTTCGGCAATGCGCTGTCGGGCAATGGCGGCAACGACACGCTCAACGGCCTGGCCGGCAATGACACGCTCGACGGCGGTGCCGGCAACGATGTCCTCAATGGCGGCGCCGGGGCGGACGCGCTGATCGGCGGCGCCGGCACCGACACCATCGTCTATGGCGGCAGCGCCGGGGTGACGGTGGATCTGACCGCGCTGGCCGCCGCCGGCGGCGAGGCCGAGGGCGACACCGTCGGCAACGACATCGAGAACATCCAGGGGACCGCCTTCGCCGACACCCTGACGGGTTCGGCCGCCGCCAATGTTCTCAACGGCGGGGCCGGCGCGGATGTCCTGAACGGCCAGGCTGGAAACGACACGCTCAGCGGCGGCGACGGGGACGACTTCCTCAACGGCGGTGCCGGGGCGGACCATCTGAACGGCGGTGCCGGCATCGACACCATCAACTATGACGGCCCGGCCGGCGTCACGGTCAACCTGACGACGCTGACCGCCTCCGGCGGCGACGCCCAAGGTGACGTCATCGGTAACGATATCGAGAACATCGTCGGCACGGTCGCCTTCAACGACACGCTGACCGGGTCGGCCGCTGCCAATGTGCTGTCCGGCTACGGCGGCGGCGACACGCTCAACGGCATGGCCGGGAACGACACGCTCAACGGCATGGATGGCAACGACGTGCTCCGCGGCGGGGCCGGGGCCGATGTGCTCGACGGCGGCGCCGGCACCGACACGGCCAGCTATTTCGAGAGCTCGACCGGGATCTCGGTCAGCCTCGCGACCGGCAAGGGTTCCGGGGGTGATGCGCAGGGCGATACCCTGATCGGGATCGAGAATCTCTCCGGCAGCCAGGGCAATGACGGGCTGGAGGGGAATGCCGGCAACAACGTGCTCCAGGGCTGGAACGGCAACGACGCCCTCGTCGGCGGGGCCGGAAAGGACACGCTCACCGGCGGTGCCGGGGCCGACCGGTTCTACTTCACGGCGGTCACCGACAGCGTCGTCGGCGCCAATGCGGACCGGATCACCGACTTCACCCGCTCCCAGGGTGACCGCATCGACCTGCATCTGATGGACGCCAACACGGTGGCGGCGGGCGATCAGGCCTTCACCTTCATCGGCACCGGTCTCTATACCGGTGTCGCCGGCCAGCTGCGCTATGCCTTCAACGGCGCGGACACGACCATCGCCGGCGACCTCAACGGCGACAAGGTCAGCGACTTCCACATCACCCTGACCGGCAACATCGCCCTGCAGGCCGCCGACTTCGTCCTGTAGGGCGGGCCGCAGGGTGCATCAGAGAGCGGGGATGGCCTTGGCCATGTGCACGATGGTGTACTCGCCCCGCTGCTCGTGATGCGTCTCCTGATAGCCGCGCGCGGCGTAGAGCGCGCGGTTCTCGGACATCCGGATGTTGGTGTAGAGCCGCAGCTCGGTCAGGCTGCGGCGCTGCGCCTCGCGCTCGGCGAAATCCAGCAGCCGGCGGCCGAGGCCGCGGCCCTGATGGCCGGGGTCGACCGCGACGTTTACGATCAGCAGATGGTCGGGCTCCGGCTTGAGCTCGATCAGCGCGATGCAGCCATACAGGCCGTCGATCGCCCAGATCTCATGCTCGGCCAGGGCCCGGACATAGTCGGCGCGCATCGGCTTCGGCTCGATGCCGACGCTGATCACCCATTTCGCATAGGCGCGTCGGACCAGGGCCCGGATCGCCTCCGCCTCGTCGGGCTGCGCCCGGCGGATCTCGCCCCATGTCGTGTGGAACATGGGCGTTCTCCCGTCTTTCCATGCACTGCGCGCATGCTATCGTCGGCGGCCCCGATGTCTCACTGAAATTCCTGAAGGCCAGCCCCGCCATGGATCTCGTCCTGCGCAACGCGAACCTGCCCGACGGGCGCACCGGCATCGACATCGGCATCGACGGCAGCCGCATCGCCGCGGTCGAGCCGCAGCTGGCGGCGCGGGGGCGGGAGGAGATCGACGCGTCCGGCCGGCTGGTGACGCCGCCCTTCGTCGACTCCCATTTCCACCTCGACGCCACGCTGTCGCTCGGCCTGCCACGGATGAACCGCTCCGGCACGCTGCTGGAGGGCATCGCGCTGTGGGGCGAGCTGAAGCCGCAGCTGACGCAGGAGGCGGTGATCGCCCGCGCGCTGGCCTATTGCGACCTGGCGGTGTCGCAGGGGCTGCTGGCGATCCGCAGCCATGTCGATGTCTGTGACGACCGGCTGCTGGCGGTCGAGGCGCTGCTGGAGGTCAAGCGCAAGGTCGCGCCCTATCTCGACCTGCAACTGGTCGCCTTCCCGCAGGACGGTCTGTTCCGCTCCGCCACCGCGGAGACGAACCTGCTGCGCGCGCTCGATCTCGGCGTCGACGTCGTCGGCGGCATCCCGCATTTCGAGCGGACCATGGCCGACGGTGCCGCCTCGGTCCGTCGGCTGTGCGAGATCGCGGCGGAGCGGGGGCTGCCGGTCGACCTGCATTGCGACGAGAGCGACGACCCGCTGTCCCGCCACATCGAGACGCTGGCGGCGGAGACCCATCGCCTCGGCCTCGGCGGGCGGGTGACGGGGTCGCACCTGACCTCGATGCATTCGATGGACAACTACTACGTCTCGAAGCTGATCCCGCTGATGCGCGAGGCCGGGGTGGCGGCGATCGCCAACCCGCTGATCAACATCACCCTGCAGGGCCGGCACGACAGCTATCCGAAGCGCCGCGGCATGACCCGGGTGCCGGAGCTGATGGCCGCCGGCATCACCGTCGCCCTCGGCCAGGACTGCGTCATGGACCCCTGGTACTCGATGGGGTCGGCCGACATGCTGGAGGTGGCACATATGGCGGTGCATGTCGGGCAGATGACCGCGCTCGACGCCATCGCCCGCTGCTTCGCCGCGGTGACCACCGAGGCGGCGAAGGTGCTGGAGCTCGAGGGCTACGGCTTGGCCCCCGGCTGCCGGGCCGACCTGGTGGTGCTGCAGGCCGCCGACCCGTTCGAGGCGGTGCGGCTGAAGGCCACCCGCCTGCTGGTGCTGCGCGGCGGCCGGGTGATCGCCTGCACGCCGGAGCGGGCGACGGCGCTGGATCTGCCGGGCCGCCCGGCCACGGTGGTGCCGACCTTCGTGCCGGGGTCGATCCGCTAGGGACTTGCGTCCGTGACTAGAAGCTGCGGCCGATCTCGGCCATGAAGGCTTCCTGCTCGTCGTGCTCCGACATGTGGAAGCGCTGCCAGCTCTTGCCGCGGCGGATCTCGGCGACGAGGCCGTCGGCATCCTGACGGATCTGAAGCCACGGCCTGCCCTTGCTGCCAAAGACCCCAGGGGCGGTTTCCCGAATCCCGGGGATGGCATGACATAGAGCGGTGAGACCCTCGATGGTATCGATGGGGCCGATAAATGAAACCGAAGTCCGCACGATCCGCATGCCGGCATCATGCGGTGAACCGGTGCCGTTTCCAAGTCGTGCGGCCGATTGCGCCGACGTCGTCGAATGACTGTGCCCGGATAGAGATCCGTCATGGCGAGCCCCGAAGGGGCGTGGCCATCCAGACCGTCACCACCGCGCACCGCGGCTGAAGGACTGGATGGCCACGCTTCGCTCGCCATGACGGATCGATGTTTCGAGCAGCCGATACTACGATATCCATCCGGGACATGGAGGCAGGGATGCCTTTCCACATTCGAGACGCTGAGACGGATGCGTTGGTTCGGGAGTTGGCCCGCCGCCGGCAGATCGGGTTGACCGAGGCTGTGAAGCTCGCGGTCCGCAACGAGCTGCGCCGGGATGACGAGGCGGCTCGGCTGCGTGAACGACTGCGGCCTTTGCAGGATAGCGTCGCCGCGAGACCGTTGACAGGACTGGAAGCGGACAAGGCCTTCTTCGATGAACTGAGCGGCGAGGCCTGACACTCTTCGGCGTCTCAGATCGGGGCTGGGCCGATCGTCTCGGAAGTGTCATGCTGGCCTCCTAAAGGCGCCCGCGCGATCGGGCATTCGCCCGGTCGGCACGGCGGGCCCGTGCAGAAGGGAGGATGCGCATGCCGCAGGAACGCCCTGCCCCCAGATACCGTTGCGCGGCCCTGGTCGGACCGTATTCGAGCGGCAAGACCACGCTGATGGAGGCGCTGCTGCACAGCGCCGGCGCGATCCCGCGCAAGGGCAGCGTGGCCCAGAAGAACACCGTCGGCGACGCCTCGGCCGAGGCCCGCGCCCGGCAGATGACGATCGAGCCGAACCTCGCCTCCTGCCGCTATCTCGATGAGGACTGGACCCTAATCGACTGCTCCGGCTCGGTCGAGCTGGCGCATGACGCCATGGCCGCGCTGATGGTCGCCGACATTGCCGTGGTGGTCGCCGAGGCCGACCCCGACCGTGCCGTGATCCTGGCGCCGATGCTGCGCTTCCTGGACGAGCACGAGATCCCGCACATCCTGTTCATCAACAAGATGGACCGCAGCGACATTCGCATGCGCGACCTGCTGGCCGCGCTGCAGCAGGTCTCGTCCCGGCCGTTGTTGCTCCGCGAGGTTCCGATCCGCGACGGCGACAGCGTCTCCGGCTATGTCGACCTGGTCAGCGGCCGCGCCTACAAATGGCGCGAGAACCAATCCTCGGACCTGATCGAGGCGCCGGGCGACATCAAGCCGCGCCAGGACGAGGCGCGCCAGACCCTGCTGGAATCCCTGGCCGATTTCGACGACGCCCTCCTGGAGCAGCTGCTCGAGGACAAGATCCCGGCGCCGAAGGAGATCTATACCCAGCTGACCCGCGACCTGCAGCAAGACCTGATCGTGCCGGTGTTCTTCGGCTCGGCCGAGCACGGCAACGGCGTCACCCGGCTGTGGAAGGCGCTGCGCCACGAGGCGCCGGCGCATGATGCGGCGGCCACCCGGCTGGGCTACGACGCCCATGGCGGCTTCGCCGCCACCGTGTTCAAGACCCAGCACCAGCCGCACACCGGCAAGCTCAGCCTGGCCCGGATCTGGAGCGGACGGCTGGCCGACAACGGCAATCTCGGCAGCCGCCGCATCTCCGGCCTGTACCGGCTGAAGGGCGGCGAGAACCAGAAGCTGGCCGAGGCCGGCCCCGGGGAGATTGTCGGCATCGCCCGGCTCGACGACCTGGCCACCGGCCAGACGCTGCGCGCCGACGGCACCGCCGAGGCGACCTGGAACTGGCCGAAGCCGGCGGAGCCGGTGCACGCCGTGGCCCTGTCGCTATCCGACCGCAAGGACGACGTCAAGCTGACCACCTCTCTCGCCAAGCTGTGCGAGGAGGACACGGCGCTGTCGGTGCACCATGTCGACGCGACCGGCGAGCTGACCCTGGCCGGGCAGGGCGACATCCAGCTGCAGATCGCGGTGGAGCGGCTGAAGAGCCGGTTCAATGTCGCGGTCACCACGGTGCCGACCCGCACCGCCTATCGCGAGACGATCCGGCGGCCGACCAAGCAGCATTCCCGCTTCAAGCGCCAGACCGGTGGCCATGGCCAGTTCGCCGACATCCAGGTCGAGATCCGGCCGCTGCCGCGCGGTGAGGGCTTCGTGTTCGATAACAAGGTGGTCGGCGGCGCCGTGCCGAAGAACTACATCCCGGCGGTGGAGGCCGGCGCGCGCGAGGCGATGAACCGCGGGCCGCTGGGCTTCCCGGTGGTCGACGTCGCCGTGGCCCTCGTGGACGGCCAGCACCATTCGGTCGACAGCTCCGACCAGGCCTTCCGCACGGTGGCGCAGATGGCGATGGCCGAGGGGCTGGCGAATTGCGACCCGGTGCTGCTGGAGCCGATCCAGGCCGTGTCGATCGCGGTGCCGGCGGAATACACCGCCAAGGTGCACGCCATCGTCTCCAGCCGGCGCGGCCAGATCCTGGGCATGACCGCGCGCGAGGGCTGGACCGGCTGGGACCAGATCGAGTGCCAGCTGCCGGAGGCGGAGATGCACGGGCTGGCGGTCGAGCTGCGCTCGGTCACGCTCGGCGTCGGCAGCTTCACCGCCCGCTTCGACCATCTGCAGGAGCTGATGGGCCGCATCGCCGAGCAGGTGGTGGAGGAGCGGAGGAGGGCTGTCGCGGCCTGAGCGGTTGTCGGGATTTCTCCAAATCGTCATTGCGAGGAGGCAAAGCCGACGAAGCAATCCAGGGCCGGTTCACGCCGCCCTGGATTGCTTCGCTGCGCTCGCAATGACGGTGTAGAACAGGCGACATGGAGACAAGGCCGGTCCGGCCTATGACAGCAGCGATGACGACCAGCGGGGGGGAAGCCCGGGAATGCTGAGCCTGAGGCGGGTGGAGCCGGAGGATTCCGACCGGCTGTTCACCTGGCGGAACCTGCCGCATGTCGCGGTCCACCAATACACCGACCACGAGATCACCCGGCCGGAGCACGATGCCTGGTTCGCCCGCATCCTGGCCGATCCGCGCCGGGTCTACTGGATCATCCAGGATGACGGCGAGCCGATCGGCCTGGCCAACCTGGTCGATATCGACCAGCGGAACAGCAAATGCGCCTGGGCCTTCTACCTCGGCGCCAGCGACCTGCGCGGCAAGGGCATCGGCAGCTGGGTCGAGCTCAAGGTGCTGGACTATGTCTTCCTCGAGCTGAAGCTCAACAAGCTGTGCTGCGAGGTGCTGACCAGCAATCCGGGCGTGGTGCGCATGCACAAGCGCTTCGGCTTCCACGAGGAGGGGCTGCTGCGCGCCCATGTGCGCAAGGGCGGCCAGTTCCTGGACGCCCATGTGCTGGGTCTGCTACGCGATGACTATCTGGCCCAGCGCGACGACCTGGTGGCGATGCTGCGCAAGCTCGGGATACAGGCGGACTAGGCGGCTACCGGGACGGCGCCGCGGCTATCAGGCCCTCGGCGGAATCGACGATCACCAGCATGGTTCCGGCCAGCGGGGTCGGGGTGCGGTCCGGGCGCAGCACGGCGTCGTAGCGGGGATCGGCCTTCGCCGCCGCCTCGTAGTCGCTGTCGAGGATGCCGTGGCGGTCGAGGAAGACGTTCATAGGGCCCGGCACCCGGATGCATCCCTTCGAGGCTGGCCGGCCGAGGCGCTGTTCCAGAACATCCGGGTCGGTGGCGTGCACCAGCAGCCGGATCTCGGCGGTGCCGCCGTCGGCGTCCCAGCCGCGCTCGGCGGTCTGCCAGCCGAAATCCCAAACCCGCATGCCCTGGAGGCCGAGGCCGCGGATGCCGTTGGCGTTGAAGGTGCCCTCGGCGCGCCAGTCGAGGATCGCGTCGGTGTGCGGGAACACGCCGGTCGGCGTGATGAAATAGCCGTGCCGGCCTTCCTGCCCGGTCGAGACCCTGGTGCCACCCAGGCTCTGCCAGGGACCGGAGGGGCGCGCCAGCACCAGGCGCATCTCCTGCACCGCCGGGTTGCGGTCCACCACCATCACCAGCTGCGGCCGACGGATGGCCTGGCCGCGGGCCGCGACCGCGCGCTGCGCCAGGGCGGCCCAGCGCTGGCCGGTCTCGGGCGAATCGGTGATCGCGCCCGGCACTTCCCGTGCGAGGCTGGCCTGGAGCCGGGCGAATTCGCCGTCGACATCGACCGATGATCCGATGGTGGCCGTGGATGCCGGAGGAGGAGGGCGGCTGCACCCGAGCACCAGAATCGGCAGGATGACGGCAAGCAGGAAGCGCGTAGACATCGACATCTCGACAATCGCGATTGCGCCGGATCAAGAGATCCGGTTGTCTTTGCTCCGCTTCCGTCTGTATTCATACCATATCATGCGCCAATATTCACCGGCCGATTTCGGGATCGTCCCTATGGCCGGGCCGCCGGCAGGACATAGCGCTCCAGCACATCGCGGCCGAGCGCGTCCTGCGCGTCAGGCTGGTCGTAGAGGCCGGCGGTGACCACCACCAGCAGGTCGCGATCGGGCACCAGGAACAGCCGCTGGCCGCCCCAGCCGACACCGGCGCTCCAGCGGAGATCCTGCCCGCCGATCTGCGAATGGCCGAGCCACCATTGGAAGCCGTAGTCGATCTCGTCCTCCGCCGCGATCTGCCGGGTCGTCGACTGCGCGATCCAGCCGGGCGAGACGATCTGCTTGCCCTGCCAGGCGCCGTGGTCCAGCACCAGCCGGCCGATCTTGGCGATGTCGCGCGGCCGCAGCCGCAGGCCGGAGGCGGCGACCGGGTCGCCGTTCGGATAGCGCACCCATTCGACGTCGTCGATACCGAGCGGCGCGAACAGCACCTCCCGTGCCAGCACGTCGAGCGGCCGGCCCGACACCTGCTTCAGCACGGCCGACAGCAGGGCCGTGGCCCCGCCGCTGTAGGTCCAGCGTTCGCCCGGCGCGGTGGCGAAGGGCTGCTCCAGCACATAACGGTATGGGTCCGGCGCGTCCGACATCAGGCGTTCGCTGTTGCGCGGGTCGCTGTAGGGCAGGTCCTCGCTCCAGGCCAGGCCGCTGGACATGGTCAGCAGGTGCCGCAGAGTGATGCGGTCTGTCTCCGGCGAGCGCAGATCGGCGTATTGCGGCAGCAGCGACAGCACCGGCGCGTCGATATCCTTGATCCAGCCATGGTCGACCGCGATGCCGACCAGCAGCGACGTCACGCTCTTGGTGATCGAGCGCAGGTCGTGCTTGGTCGCGGCGTCATGCGCGACGCGGCCCAGCGGCTGGCCCCAGCGCTCGTCCTCGCCGGCGAAGTAGCGCTCATAGACCAGCGTGCCGTGCCGCACGACCAGCACGGCATGGGCATTGCGAGCCTCCAGCGCCGGGCCGACGGCGCAGAGCGTCGCCGGGTCGAAGCCTTCGTCGGCCGGCACGGCGATGGCCCAGCCATCGTTCAGCACCGCCGGCGCATGGCAATCGGGCGGTGTGTCCGCGGCCACGGCGGGGGAGGCGAGGAGGGCGATCAGGGGCAGGGCACGGCGAAGCGGCATGGTCGTCTCCGTCTGGGCGCGATCGGGCGCGCCTCGGATCGGTAGCAGGGCCACCGAACGGCCACTGTACCGGGATTGCTCGGCCCCCGATTCACCTCCGCCCCGCCACGGGTTCGCCGCAGAGCGGGACCGATGATGCGGCGCTGGATATCTCGGGGGAGGGATCATGCGTATTTTGTCGAAGGTTTTCGCGGCCGGGCTGATGCTGGCTTTGGCCGCCTGCGTGTCGTCGCGGCCAGCGGTGCAGGAGGCGACCATGTATCAGGAGATGGCGCCTCTACGCGCCTCGTCCGGTGTCGCCGACGGGCTTGTGCCGTTGGCGAGCCAGGGCGCGGCCGTGCCCCAACCGCGCCGGAGCGAGCCCGCGCCGCTGGAGATCGCGCAGCAGGAGCGGCTGGGCACGCGCTGGGGCGAGGAGATCCGCTCGCCGATCCGCTTCGTCAGCCTGACCCGCTTCTGGCCGGACCGGCCGGAGGCGCAGGTGACGGTCCGCTATGATGGCCGCCGCAGCGCAGCGACGGGGCCGGTCAGCACTGTCCGCAGCCTGCTGGTCTCGGGCGGAGCCGTGGACTTCTCGGTGCTGGGCGCCAGGGGCACGCCGATGCGGCTGACGCCGACCGGTGGCGGTGACCTTCGCCTGCAGGGCCGCTCCGGCGACGTCTACCGGCTGGCTTTCGACAACCGGGGCCGCCGGACGATCGAGGTGATGGCCACGGTCGATGGACTCGACGTTATCAGCGGCCGGCTTGGCAGCATCGCCAATCGCGGCTATGTGGTGCGCCCGGGCGAGCGGCTGGTGATTGAGGGCTTCCGCAAGAACGAGGACGAGGTCGCGGCCTTCCGCTTCTCCGCGCCAGGCGATGCCTATGCGGCCAACACGCCGCAGGGCGACCCGCGCAACATCGGCGTCATCGGCCTGGCGCTGTTCACACTTGACGATCCGGACAACGAGCTCATGGCCGGCTCGCCCCAACCGTTCCCGGCCGACGCGTCGCGCGATCCTCGCTTCGCCCCGCCGCCGACGCCATAGCCCTTGCGTCGGATCTCATGATCGAGATAATTTCCCGATCATGAGAAGTGACGTCATCAGTGACCTCGAGCCGGTTGACGCCCGTCTGGCCGCGCGCTTGGCGGCGTTGCGGGCGGAGCAGGGATGGTCCTTGGACGCGCTGGCCGAGCGCAGCGGCATCAGCCGGGCGACGCTGTCGCGGCTGGAGCGCGGCGAGACCAGCCCGACCGCCTCGCTGCTCGGGCGGTTGTGCACCGCCTATGGCCGCACCATGTCCGGCCTGATCGCCGAGGTCGAGACCGACCCGCCGCAACTGCTGCGGCGGGAAGAGCAGCCGGGCTGGACCGATCCCGAGACCGGCTTCCGCCGCCGCAGCGTCTCGCCGCCCGCCACCGGCTTCCGGGGCGAGCTGGTCGAAGGCGTGCTGCCGCCCGGCGCCGTCGTCAGCTACGACACGCCGCCGATCCACGGCATCGAGCAGCATGTCTGGATGCTGGAGGGGGAACTGGAGCTGCTGGTCGACGACACCGTCCATCGGCTCGGCCCGGGCGACTGCCTGCGCTACCGCCTGTTCGGCCCGACCCGCTTCCATTGTCCCGGCCCGCGGCCGGCCCACTACGTCATCGCCCTATGCAAGCCGTGAGCGCCGCCATGCCCGACACCGCCGTTCCATCCACGGTCACCCTGGCGGAGGTCGAGCCCGACGATCTCGCCGCCCATCTCGACGACCTCGCCCGGGTGCTCCATGGCTGCGTGCTGGACGGCGCCAGCGTCGGCTTCGTCCTGCCCTTCACGGTCGAAGCGGCGCGCGCGTTCTGGCTGGGGCTGGAGCCCGCCTTCCGCAGCGGCGCCCGGCGGCTGATCGTGGCGCGGCTGGACGGGCGCGTCGTCGGGACGGTGCAGCTGGTGCTGGGCATGCCGGCCAACGGCCTGCACCGGGCCGAGATCGCCAAGCTGCTGGTGCATCCGGCCGCCCGCCGCCGCGGCATCGCCCGGCAGCTGATGCTGGCGGCGGAGGATCTGGCCCGCCGGCACGGCCGAACCCTGCTGCTGCTCGACACAAGGCGCGGCGACAGCGGCGAGGCGCTGTATGAGAGCCTCGGCTTCCGCCTGTTCGGCATCGTCCCCGGCCATGCCTGCTCGCCGACGGGCGTGCTGGAGGACACCAGCTACATGCTCAAGCAGCTCGCATAGAGCTGTCGTCGCAGCGGCGTGCCTCGTCCACCAGCCAGTCGCGGAAGCACAGCACCGCCGGCCGCGCCTCCCCGGGCCGCAGCAGGATGTGGTGGGCGGCCGGGCCGCGGATAACGTGCGGGAAGGGCTGGACGAGCTTGCCATCGCGCAGCAGCGTCCCGAACAGGCGGGGCGAGAGCAGTGCCACGCCGGCGCCCTCGATCGCCACCGCGGCGTCCAGCTCATGCGTCGGATAGTCGTCGGCGTAGAAGCGCAGGGCCGGGGGCTCGACGCCCGCCTCCCGGAACCAGCGCCGCCAATCGTCATGGGGCAGCAGCGGCAGGGCCGCCAGATCCGCCGGCGACGACAGCCCCGCCGCCAGTGCCGGGCTCAGCATCGGCGTGGCGTCGACCGGCATCAGGGCGGTCGCCTCGAAGCCGGGCCAGTCGCCATGCCCGGTGCGGATCGCGATGTCGAAGTCGCCGGCCAGCCGCAGCTCGGCCGAGACGTCGAGCCGGATCGGCACGGCATCGGGACGGGCGTGATAGGCGGCCAGCCGGGGCGTCAGCCAGCGCATGGCGAAGGTCGGGACGGCGGTCACGCGCAGGCCGTCGGCCGCGCCCCGGCACGCCTCGACCGCCGACCGGATCAGGCCCAGGGCCTTGGCCATGCGTCCCGCCAGCGCCGCGCCGGCCTCGGTCGGGATTACGCTCGGGCCCGAGCGGCGGAACAGCGCCACCCCGAGCTCCGCCTCGAGATCGCGGATCCGCAGGCTGACGGCGGCCGGGGTGACGCCGAGCTCGGCCGCCGCCCGAGTGAAGTTCGCGTGGCGGACGGCGGCTTCGAGGACGCGCAGCGAGTCCAGGGCCGGCAGGCGTTTCGGCATGCGCCATGTTAAGGTCAGCTTAAGATGACGGGCAAGATCGCTCGCTTTGGGCCGCAGGTCCGCCGATGTCGAATGGGGCCTCTGACATGACCGGAGCTTCCCATGGCCGAATTGATGTCCCGCCCCCTGTTCAGCCTCTCGATCGCCCTCCATCCGATCCTCGAGCTGGGCATGACGCCGGCCGGGGAACGCCGGGTCGTGCCGGTGTCGGGCGGAACGTTCGAAGGCGAGCGGCTGGCCGGCGAGGTGCTGCCGCATGGCGGCTCGGACCTGCTGCTGACCCGCGCCGACGGGTCATTCCAGCAGGATGTCCGGCTGACCCTGCGGACCCGGGACGAAGCGCTGGTCCTGATGACCTATCGCGGCGTGCGGCACGCCGCGCCCGAGGTCGGCGACCGGATCGCCCGGGGCGAGGCGGTCGGGCGCTCCGAATACTATCTGCGGATCGCCCCGTTTTTCGAGACGGCGTCGCCAGACTATGCCTGGCTCAACCGGATCGTCGCCGTCGGCCTCGGCGAGCGCCGGCCGAACGGCGCGGCCTATGATGTGTTCGAGATCCTGTAAGGCCGGACGGGCCGGGCTCGCCGCAGCGAACCCGGCCAGCCTGCCCGGCGTGGCGATCAGAGCGGGCCGCGCTCCCACGGGCCGGTGATGGCGAAGGTGATGCCCGGGGTCTGGATGTTGACGAACAGGGTCCGGCCCTCCGGGCTCCAGCACGCGCCAGCGAACTCGCTGGTCCGGTAGTCGCCCTCGGCGATGGCCTTGCCGGCGTCGGCGATCTGGCCGGCGGTCAGCTCGACATTGTTCTTCAAGAGGTAGAAGGGCGCGCCGGTCCGGGTCAGCGCGACCAGCCGGGTGCCCGGGCCGAAATTGTCCGGGCTGCCGGACGGCGCCGCGTCCGGGTCCTCGCACAGCACCACGCCGCCGCGCGGGCTGACCGTGACGTTGTCCGGGTTGTGCGCCGCGATCTGGCTGTCGCTGACGAACAGCGCCCGCAGCCGCTGCGTGAACAGGTCCAGCACCCAGACGGCGCCGTAGCCGCGGCCGAGCCGGCCGCTCGGCTCCTTGCCCGTGCTGGTGTCGACGATGAACATGCGGCCATCGGCGTAGAAGATGCCCTCGCCGCGGCTCATCCGCAGCCCGCCCTCGGCCCAGCTCTGGGCGAAGGGGCCGCTCAGCATCTCGCCGGCGCCGATGTCGGGGAAGCCGACCGGCGCGGTGACTGCGTCCATGTCCGGCTGCTCGATGTCGACCCATTCCAGCTGGTAGGTGTCGCCGACATGAGCGACCACCAGGTCGGCATTGGGCTTGCGGCGCACACGGGCCGCCTGCAGCCGGCCGCCATGCTCCAGTGCGCCGTATCGGCCGGAGCGGTCGTCGGGGATGAAGCGGTACAGGCCCGACTTGTTGCGGTCGTCCTCGGTCAGATAGATGATGCCGGTGCGCGGGTCGATGGCCACCGCCTCATGGCTGAAGCGGCCCATCGCCGTCAGCGGGCGGCCGGTGGTGCGCTCGGCCTCCGGATGCACCTCGAATACATAGCCGTGGCGGCGGCCGGCACTGGAGCGGGCGTTGGTCTTGACCTCCTCGCAGCTCAGCCAGGTGCCCCAGGGCGTGCGGCCGCCGGCGCAGTTCTGCGTGGTGCCGGCCAGGCTGGCCTCGGCCGAGATCCAGCGCCCGTTGCGGAAGCGCAGCGTGGTGGTGCCGCCGCCGGCGCGCGAGCCGCTGGCGTCGACCGTGCCGGTATCGTAGGTGCCCGGCGCGGTGATCATGGTGCCGGCGGCGCTGATCTCGTGGTTTCGGACCAGCACCAGCTCGTCGCCGCGGCCGTGCCCATGGCCATGGCCGAAGCCGAAATCGAACCAGCGGCCGCCCTTGCCGTGCATCACCGCCATGCCGTCATGCGCCCGCGGCACCGGCTGGCCGTCGGCCATGCGGTCGCCGGTCCAGGAGAAGGAGCTGTAGCGGAAGCCCGGCGGCAGCAGCAGCAGCGGCAGGCCGGTGCTCTCGTCGGCCGCCGGGGCCAGGGGGCCGTAGGGGCTGCGGACCGGGGCGGTCCAGTTCTCGCCGGTGGCGGCGGCCTGCGCCTGGCGCTGCGACAGCGCGCCCAGGCTGCCGATGGCGCCCAGGGCCAGGGCGGCGCCGCCGCCCTGGAGGACATGGCGCCGGGTGGGGGTGTCGGTCATGGTCGGGTCTCCTGCTGGCTGTCCGTCGAGCTGGGGTCTGCGCCATGCCGGTCGGCGAACGCCTGAGGCCAAGTATGGCTGTCCCGCAGTCAAGGGAATCACTGACCGGGAGAGCTATATCCTGGATCTGATAAACTTTTGTTAAGGTGACTCGACTTTACAGAGGAAATAAAATCATGGGATTCTTTGTGTTTCATATTTGTTGCAATAGTATTATATTTTAAGTTTTCAGATAAATTTCTCGAAACTTGCTGGTGAGTTCATCTGGGCCGGAGGGATGGAGTTCCCGGCCATTCCTGGGGCGGCAGCGGTTTCCGGGAAATTTCACCTGCGACACATGGAAAAGAGACTGGCGGGTCCGAAAGGGGAGGCGTAAAGGTCGGACATACCCTCTTGCGGAGACCGGCCCATGGCCAGCGCGCCTTCCTTGCCCGACGACCTGCTGATCGGTGCCAAGGACGAGGTGGCGATCCGCCAGGACCTGGTGCTGACCGCGCTGGGCAAACGCCCGGCCGACACGCTGCTGCGGGTGGGCCGGCTGCTGGACGTCCACACAAGGAGCTGGCGCGAGGATCAGGAGATCGCGATCAAGGGCCGGCGCATCGCCTGGACCGGCCCGGCCGGCAGCTATCCGGGCACCGCGGCGCGGCGGGTGGAGAAGCCGGACCTGGCGGCGGTGCCGGGCTTCGGCGAGGTGCACAAGCATATCGAGAGCACGCATCTGACGCCGGAATGGGAGGCCGCGCTGGTGCTGCCGCGCGGCAACACCTGGACCTGCGAGGCCAGCCACGAATTCTCCAACGTCGACGGCCCGAACAACCTGGCCTTCTGGCTGGAGGCGCGGCGCCGCGGCTCGCCGCTGAAGATCTTCCCGCTGCCCGGCTCGGCGGTGCCGCCGACCGCCTATGAGTGGGGCGGCGGCTGGTACGGCTATGACGAGCAGAAAGGCTTCCTGAAGGAGAGCCTGATGGTCGCCGGCCTGGACGAGGTGATGGACTGGCCGGCGGTCTGGAACCCGGAGAACCCGTCCTATCCGCGGCTGTGGGGCATGATCCGCGCCACCTTCGAGCGGCGCGGCGTGGTCGAGGGCCATGGCGCGGGGCTGCGCGACACCGCCGCGATCAGCGCCTTCGCCGCCGCCGGCCTCGCCTCCGACCACGAGGCGTGGACGCCGGAGGAGGTGTGGGAGAAGCTGGCCCACGGCATCTTCATCGAGCTGCGGCCCTATTCGATGCCGGAGGTGATCCCCTGGCTGATCGAAAAGGGCCTGGCCGACTGGTCGCAGATCGCCTTCACCACCGACGACCGCAGCGTCTCCGACACCGTCAAGCTCGGCGCCACCGACCACAATGCCCGGCTGGCGATCCAACATGGCCTGGCGCCTGAGATCGCGATCCAGTGCATCACCCTGAACCCGGCCCGGCACATGCGGCTGACGCCCTGGGTCGGCAGCCTGGCGCCGGGGCGCTACGCCGATGTGGTGCTGCTGTCCGACGTCGCCGGCCTGGAGATCGCCGAGGTCTGGTCCGATGGCCAGCCGGTGTCGGAGGGCAAGCGCTACACCGGCCCGGTGCCGGCGATCGACTGGCCCGGCTGGGCACGGCAGACGGTGAACATCCGGCGCGACCTGACGGCGGCGGATTTCGCCCTGCCTGCCGCTCCGAACCGCGACACCATGCAGGCGGCGCTGCTGCGGCCGTTCCACTGGGCCGACGATTTCATCACCGCCGAGCTGCCGGTGCGCGACGGCGCGGTGCAGCGCGACCCGGACCGCAACATCACGAAGTTCGCCATCGTCGACCGCTTCTCCGGCGACGGCCGGGTGGCGAAGATGTTCTGGCTCGGCTGCGGCCCGCGCACGCCGGAGACGGCGCTGGCCTGCTCGGTCGCCCATGACAAGCACAACATCTGGGCCGTGGGCTCCTCCGACGCCGCGATGGCGCTGGCGGTCAACACGCTGACCGAGATGCAGGGCGGCTGGGCCCTGGTGCGCGACGGCCGCGTCCTGGCCACGGTGCGCTACGAGATCGGCGGGCTGATGAGCTGCCGGCCGCCGGAGGCGCTCGACGCCGAGATGCAGGCGCTTTACGCCGCGGCCGAAAGCATCGACTGGATGTACGAGCCGACCTTCCACCCGCGCTGGTTCCCGGGATTCCCGGAGCGGCTGATCTTCGCCACCCTGACCTGCGCGCCGTGGCGCTGGGTGCTGGTGGCGCCCTGCGAGCAGGCGCCGCAGGGCTTCGTCAACGTGCAGAGCGGGGAGACGCACCCCGTCATCTGGTAGGGGGACCGCCATTTCGTTCGACCGACCCGGCGCAGACCCGGGCGAGGGGGGCTCATGACCGTTTCCACTGCGCGGGCGTCGTCCACGAATGGCTGGCTCGACCGCCGCTTCAAGCTGTCCGAGCGCGGCAGCTCGGTGCCGCGGGAGGTGATCGCCGGCATCACCACCTTCGCGGCGATGGCCTATATCGTCGCCGTCAACCCGGCGATCATGTCCGCCGCCGGCATGGACCGCGGCGACCTGGTGATCGCCACCGCGCTGGCCGCGATCTTCGGCAGCTTGATGATGGGGCTGACCGCCAACCTGCCGCTGGCGGTGGCGCCGGCGATGGGGTCGAACATCGTCTTCGCCTATGTGATGGTGAAGCAGATGGGCATCCCCTGGCAGGGGGCGCTGGCCATGGTCGCCGTCACCGGCGTGATCTTCCTGGGCCTCAGCCTGTCGCGGCTGCGCGAGAAGGTGGCGAAGGAGGTGCCGGAGGCGCTGAAGATCGGCATTCAGGCCGCAGTCGGCACGCTGATCGTGTTCATCGGCCTGCGCGGCGCCGGCTTCATCGTCGCCAACCCGAACACCTATGTGGCGATGGGGTCGCTGGCCAGCCCGCCGGTGCTGCTGACCCTGGCCGGCATCCTGGTCACGCCCGTCCTGGTCGCCCGCGGCGTGCCGGGGGCGCTGATCCTGTCGATCGCCGCCCTCACCGTGATCGGCATCTTCGTGCCGCTGAAGGACGACGGCACCATGGTGACGACGCTGCCGGCCGCGGTCTTCGCCCTGCCGAAATGGCCGGAGAGCACCTTCCTGGCGCTCGACTTCAGCTATCTGGTCTCGCACTTCCTGGTGGCGCTGCCGCTCCTGTTCTACTTCCTGTGCGGCGAGTTCTTCAGCACGCTGGCGACGCTGATCGGCGTGACCGGCGCGGCCAATCTGCGCAAGCCGGACGGGTCGATCCCGAACGCCACCGCCGCCTTCTCGACCGACGCCACCGCCACCATCGTCGGACCGCTGCTCGGCACCTCGGTGGTCACCGCCTTCATCGAATCCGTCGCCGGTGTGCAGGCCGGCGGCCGCACCGGGCTGACCTCGGTGGTGGTGGCGATCGGCTTCACCCTGGCGCTGTTCGTCTGGCCGGTCTTCGTCATCATCCCGCCCCAGGCCACAGCGCCGGCGCTGGTCGTGGTCGGCATCTTCATGCTGCAGGGGCTGGCGCGGATCGACATGGCGGACCTCGCCAACGCCGTGCCGGTGGTGCTGATGCTGCTGGTCACGGTGCTCAGCAACAACCTGATCAACGGCATGGCGATCGGCACCTTCGCCTATATCCTGCTGTGCCTGGCGCTGGGCCGCCGCTCCGGCATCACCGCCGTGGTCTGGGGGCTCGGGGTGATCTTCGTGCTGTATTTCGTGGTGACCAGCCGGCTGATGTGACTGGGCGGTCGGTCATGCGACCGGGGTGGCCGCCTGATGGCGGCTTCCCGCGATCTCAGGCGGCGTCCGAATGTTCCATCCGCACTCCCGCTCTAGGAGCCCGCGGTGGCATCGAAGGCCCGATTCGCGTACTGTCACTGTTGCGACATGTCATCGATATGGAAGACGGCCCAGGAAAGATCACGCGGGCGTTAGCTGTGCTAGTCTCCCCTATTGGGAGGCCGCCGGTATCTCTGAAAGAGATCGAGATTCTGATCTTATTATTTGTGATGATGCCGTCAAGTCTAGTAATTGTAAGATTGAATCGAGAATTATTGTGAAAAATTTGGAGAGATTACCATGTTCGAAATTACTCTCAAGGTGTTTGCGAATGCGGACGATGTTCATCTTGTTTGGGCTCACAAAGACGACATTCCAGGATGCTTAGGTTTCGCCATAGAATGCAGGCGAGGCGATGCCGAGCCGAAATATATCTCGAATCGCGTCGGATTTGAGGACGATACCGAGCTGGATGCCGACGGTCAGAGATATCGATCGCGCTCTTCTCAAATTTGGCCATTCCAGCGCTACGATTGGACCGACCATGCTGCCGATCTTGGAGATGTGATCGCCTACCGAGTTATCGCACGCGTTGCCGGCGACGACGGAAAGCTGAAGGACGGACCGTCGAGCGACTGGTCCCCAACGGTCGAACTGAAAGCCGACTGCGGCGATGGCGTCAGCGTTCATTTCAATCGTGGATACGTGCTGTCGCAATTCATGGCGCGATACATGAAGACGCACGGGATCACGCTTCAGGAGCTGAAGGACAGGGTCGTCATCATCAGCAAGGCCGTCGACCGGGAGGCCCGCAGCTTCCTCGGCGGTACGCTTCGCGAAGCCGTCCTCGCCATGCTGGCCGAGGTGGCCGGCAAGCCGAACCTCGAACTTCATGCGGCGCTGTACGAGCTCAGCGACAAAGAACTCCTCGACGGTCTGGCTGCCATCGGCGAACGCGCACACATCGTCCTCGCGAATGGCAGCGTCGAGAAACAAGGTGAGGACGAGAACGCGAAGGCGCGCGAGCGCCTCAAGAAGGCCGGCTGCAAGGTCCACGACCGCTTCCTCGCGCCGGATGGCTTGGCGCACAACAAGTTCGTCGTCGTCGGCGAGCGGATCGGAACGGGGTTCCGGCCGAAGAAGCTCTTAACCGGTAGCCTCAACTGGACTCCGACCGGTCTTTGCACCCAGTTGAACAACGGTATCCTCATCGAGAACGAGAATCTCGCCAAGCATTTCCAGGCGCAGTTCGAGCTTCTCAAACAAGCCAAGAACGGCGGCACGGCGGGCCTTCTCGCCTCGAACAACAGCCCCAAGCGCGGAATTGAGCTCGGCACCGCGACAATCGACAGCTGGTTCTCGAAGGTCAGCCGAGAGATCGATATTAAGGAGCTGATCAAGCTCGTCGAAGGCGCCCGCCAGGGAATCTTCTTTGTCATGTTCCAACCCGGCAACGAGCCGGTGAGAACACTCTTGCGGATGCAGAAGGAGAAGAATCTCTATGTTCGTGGCGTGGCGACGCAATTCACCAGCACCGGACTCGAAGACTTCAAGCTGCTGAAGCAGGACCCGGAGGAGTTCTTCCTGGATACGGTTCAGACCACCGGGGTGAAGATGACGGTCGGACGCTGGGCGGTCGAAGGCACGGCGAACGAGTTCAGGAACAGCATCGGCCACGCCATCACGCACTCCAAGGTGCTGGTGATCGACCCGTTCAGCGACGATCCGATCGTGGTCACGGGCTCCCACAACTTCTCGAAATCGGCAAGCCGGGACAATGACGAGAATTTCCTCGTCATCCGCGGACATCGGGAGATCGCGATGCACTATGCGATTAACTCGATGCAGACCTACAGTCACTATCGCTGGCGGGCCTATCTCGAGGAGGCCGAGCGCGAGCATCGTGATCCGTTTCGGTTCCTTTCGCGCAATCCTTCCTGGCAGCGTCGCCGCACGAGCGGCGAAACCAAACGCATGCTTGCATTCTGGCTGCCAGATGCTTGAACGAATAGCGGTGAGCCCCTGATCGGCGGCTCATCCCATCCGAGGCCGCCCGGCGGCGGTGGCCGTTACGGTGCTCTCGACGAACATGTCGAGGCCGCCGGCCATCGACACCACCCGGTCGGCGCGGGTGACGGTGACCGCCACCTCCCCGGCCGCCGGCCTCGCGCGCCAGGGCCTCGGCCCGGCCGCGCGCCTCGGCCTCGGCGTAAGCCGCGGCCTCCTCCAGGCTGCCGAAGGTGCGGATGCCGCCCGGGGCGTGGACGCGGAAGCGGCCTTCCTCCGGCGTGGTGATGGTGACGGACGCCCGCTGCAGCACGCCGCTGGCCACCGCGCCGATGGCGTTGGTGACGCCGGCATGCTCCGGCACCACGCTTTCGGTGCCGAGGCGCCGGGCGATCGTCCGGGTAGTAGGTCGCGGCCGAGGCGCCGATGCCGACCAAGGGCAGGCCGAGGGTCAGGGCCGGGCGCAGCAGGGCAGGGGCCGAAGCGTCGCC
>NZ_JANX01000013.1 GCF_000767795.1 Inquilinus limosus MP06
GAGGCGGCCGAGGCCCTCGCCGCCGCGGCGGACGGGCATTGGCGGCCCGAGGCCCGGGCCTATGCCAGCCTGCTGCCGGCGGCGTCCGGCGCGCCGGGCCGCGATCTCGACATCGCCGTGATCCTCGGCGTGCTGCATGCCGGACTCCCCTCCGGCCCGCACAGCATGCTGGATCCGCGCGCCCAGGCGACGCTGGCAGCGCTGGAGGACCTGTTCGCCGACCTCTACCCGATCAATGCCGGGCGGACCGCCCCGGCGCTGGGCCGCTATCGCGAGGACCGCTACTTCGGCGGCGGCGCCTGGTACATCGCGACCCTGGCGGCGGCCGAGTTCCATTACCGCCTGGCCGCAGCCCTGGCGGGCGGCGTGGAGTTCGTCTTGACCGCGGACAATCGTGGCTTCGTCGCCCGCGCGCTGGGTTCAGAGCCTGACAGCCTGGATGGCCAGCGGCTGGCCGCCGCCTTCCGCGATCGCGGCGACGCCTTCCTGGCCACGGTGCAGGCCTTCACCCCGGCCGACGGCGCGCTGTCGGAGCAGTTCGACCGCGAGACCGGCGCACAGACCTCGGCGAAACATCTGGGCTGGAGCTATGCCGGCTTCATCACCGCGGTCCGGGCGCGGCGGCGGATCGCGCCGGGCTGACGCGGCGGTCTGGCCGGCAGCGGAACCAGACCTAAGTTCCCTCTCTCCCGCCCCTCTGGCCGGAGAGTTTTCCCATGCGGCTGTTCCAGGCCCGCTCCGTCCCGCTGCTGCTCGCCCTCTGCCTTTTCGCCCTGCCCGGCCTGGCCCAGCAGCAGCCGCCCGCGGCGGTGTATGGCGAGCTCTTCCGCGACGTGCAGATGCAGCGGGTCTTCCCGGATGGCAAGACCTTCGTCGATGCCGAGCCGAAGGCAGATCCGGCCGAGATCCTGCGCAGCTACGCCGAGGAGAAGGGGAAGCCCGGCTTCGACCTGGCCGCCTTCGTGCACCGGTACTTCACCCCGCCGGCGGCGGAACGCAGCGGCTATCGCACCGAGTCCGGCCAGGATGTCTGCAGCCATATCGACGCGCTGTGGGACGTGCTGACGCGGCGGCCGGACCGGGCCGACCCGCGCTCCACCCTGCTGCCGCTGCCCAACCCCTATGTCGTCCCGGGCGGGCGCTTCGGCGAGGTCTATTACTGGGATTCCTACTTCACCATGCTGGGCCTGATCCAGAGCGGTCGGCGGGACCTGGCGCGGAACGTGCTGGGCAATTTCGCCAGCCTGATCGACCGCTACGGCCACATCCCGAACGGCAATCGCAGCTACTATCTCAGCCGGTCGCAGGCGCCGTTCTTCGCCACCATGGTCGAGCTGGTGGCCGAGAGCAGCGACGACCCGGCGAAGGTCTATGCCGACGCTCTGCCGACCCTGGCCCGGGAATACGCCTTCTGGATGGACGGCGCCGACTTCCTGAAACCCGGCGAGGCCTATCGCCGGCTGGTCCGGCTGCCGGACGGCACGCTGCTGAACCGCTACTGGGACGACAGCGACCAGCCGCGCGACGAATCCTACCGAGAGGATGTCGAGACCGCGCGGTCGACCGATCGTCCGCCGGGCGAGGTCTATCGCGACCTGCGCGCCGCGGCCGAAAGCGGCTGGGACTTCTCCTCGCGCTGGCTGGCCGACGGCAGGACCCTGGGCACGATCCGGGTGACGGCGGTGGTGCCGCCGGACCTGAACAGCCTGATGGCCGAGCTGGAGACCGTGCTGGCCAAGGCCTATGCGGCCGCCGACCGGCCGGATCGCGCGGCGGAGCTGGAGGCCGTGGCCCGGCAGCGCGCTGAGGCGGTGCGGCGCCTGCTGTGGGATCCCGAGGCCGGGATGTTCACCGACTATCTGTGGCGCGAAGGGCGGCTGACCGGCACGGTCACCTTGGCGACGGCCTATCCGCTGTTCTTCGACCTGGCCGATCCGGACCAGGCTGCCCGCGTCGCCGACACGCTGGAGCGCCGGCTGCTGGCGCCCGGTGGGCTGCTGACCACCGAGATCGCGTCGGGCCAGCAATGGGACGCGCCGAATGGCTGGGCGCCGTTGGAGTGGATCGCGATCCGCGGCCTGGCCCGCACCGGCCATGAGCGATTGGCGGAGACCGTCGCCCGCCGCTGGGCCGAGCGCGTCGTCGGCGTCTACGCGCAGACCGGCAAGCTGACCGAGAAATACGATGTCGCCGGCACCGAAGCGGCCAGCGGCGGGGAGTATCCGAACCAGGACGGCTTCGGCTGGACCAACGGCGTGCTGCGCCGGCTGCTGGCGCTGTATCCGCAGGCGACGGTCGCGGGCGGCGGCGCCATCGCCTGCCGGGCTGCGGCGAACGACAACCAGCCGTCCGCCGCACCGCAAAGCCGGCCCGCGCGCCGGTTGCCTTAAGCCTTGGCAGCGGCGGTCGACGAGGCCCGCCACAGGTCGATGCCGCCGTCGAGCGCGTGGCGGTCGATCTCCGCCAGCTCCTCGGCGGTCAACGGCGTCCCCTTCAGCGCGTCGAGGCTGTCGTCCAACTGCGCCACCGACCGCGCGCCGATCAGGGCCGAGGTGACGCGCGGGTCGCGCAGCACCCAGCTCAGCGCCATCTGCGCAAGGGTCTGGCCGCGCCGCTGGGCGATGCCGTTGAGCTCGCGGATGCGGGCGATGTTGCCCTCTGACAGCAGCCGCGACTGCAGCGATCGGCCGCGCTTGGCCCGAGAATCCTCCGGCACCCCGTCCAGGTACTTCGCGGTCAGCATGCCCTGGGCCAGCGGCGAGAAGGCGATGCAGCCGATGCCCAGCTCCTCCAGCGTGTCCAGCAGCCCGTCCTCGATCCAGCGGTTGAGCATGGAATAGGAGGGCTGGTGGATCAGGCAGGGCGTTCCGAGATCCTTCAGGATCGCCGCGGCCTGGCGCGTCGCCTCCGGCGAGTAGGAGGAGATGCCGACATACAGCGCCTTGCCCTGGCGCACGACATGGTCGAGCGCGCCCATCGTCTCCTCCAGCGGCGTCTCGGGGTCGAGACGGTGCGAGTAGAAGATGTCGACATAGTCGAGCCCCATGCGCTTGAGGCTCTGGTCCAGGCTGGCGACCAGGTATTTGCGCGAGCCGAAATTGCCGTAGGGCCCCGGCCACATGTCGTAGCCGGCCTTGGTCGAGATCAGCAGCTCATCGCGATAGGGCCGGAAATCGGCGGCGAAGATGCGGCCGAAATTCTCCTCGGCCGAGCCGTAGGGCGGGCCGTAATTGTTGGCCAGGTCGAAATGGGTGACGCCGCGGTCGAAGGCGCGGCGCAGCACGGCGCGGCCGGTCTCGACATGATCGACCCCGCCGAAATTCTGCCACAGGCCGAGCGAGATCTCCGGCAGCTGCAGCCCGCTGCGGCCGGAGCGGCGGAAGCGGGCGGTCTCGTAGCGCGCCGTATCGGCGGTCCAGGGCGTCTGCATGGCTGTGTCCGTTCTGTCGGGTTGGGGTCAGGCGACCGGCTGGGCGCATTGCCCGGTGCCGACGATGGTGGTCGTGGCCGCCGCGGCATCGCCGGGCGTGCCGTCCTGCAGGTAGAAGATCTCGTTGTTCTGGTTGAACGCCTTCAGCACGCGCCCGTCGGCATTCTCGATCGTGCCGGTGTGGTTGATCGGGTGCTGGCGGCGGGTGCCCTCCGGCGTCTGGACGATCAGGAAGCCGCACAGCTCGTAGCGCGCGGGCCGGCCAGCCGGCACCTTCACCTGCAGCTCGGCGACCGGGTCGTCCTTGGTGATGTGCAGGATGCCGATGGTGCGGCCGTCGATGGCGACGGTGATCAGCTCCTCGACCTGGTCGGGGCCGAGCTCGTCGACGATGCGGAAGCGGCTGTCCTTCGAGGCGGCGCCGGCCGGAACGGCCGCGGCGAAGAGACCGGCCACCAGCACCAGGACCGCGGCCCACCAGAATCGCAAGCTGCGTGTCGATGGCTGCACGGCACCCTCTCCGTCCCGTCTCTGGCAAGGCAGCGACCCTAGCGCGAGGGCGCGCCACATACCAGCTTGCACGATGCCCCCCGGATCGGTTAGGCCAGCGCTTCCGCGGATGCGGCACGGCCCCAGGCCGTGCCCTTGGCATCCCCCCGAAAAGCCAGTGTAGGGTCAGTTATGCGTTCTTTTGACGGACAGCGGTCCGACGGCGCCCCGATTCGCCGGAACCGCGAGGAAAAGCGGAAGCAGTTGCAGGAGCTGGAGCAGAAGCGTGCCCATCTCGGCACCCACACCTCGCCGACGCTGCGGGCCGCGATGGATCGCAAGATCGCCGAGCTGAAGACCGAGCTGGCGCTGGCTGAGCGCGCTGCCGCGAACCAGGCCGCCAACCCGTCGCCGCAGCCGCGCCGTCCTCCGCGCCGTTGATGGCAAGGGGCGGCGTCGGCCGCCGCCCCTAGATCTCGATCACCAGCCCGTCATGCGCCGGCCGGACATGGCCCGGCAGCTGCCGGCACAGCCACTCGTAATCCATCTGGTGGTTCATGTGGGTCAGCCAGGCCTGCCTGGGCTTCAGCCGCTCGATCCATTCCAGCGTCAGCGCCAGATGGGCGTGCGAGACATGCGGCTCCGGCCGCGTCGCGTCGACCATCCACAGCTCCACCCCCTCCAGCGCCGCCCAGGCGCGGTCGTCGAGGCGGACGACGTCGGTCGAATAGGCGAAGCGGCCGAAGCGGTAGCCCATCGAGACCACGCGGCCGTGATCCTGCTCGAACGGCAGGATGTCGATGTCGCCGACCCGGAACGGCCCGTCCAGCAGATGCGGCACCAGGAACGGGTGGTAGAAGCCACGGTCCATCTCGACCGAGGTCATGATGTAGCCGAAGCGCTCCTCCAGCTCCTGCCGCACCGCCGCGTCCATATAGGCATCGATCGGCTGCTTGAAGGCCAGCGGCCGCAGGTCGTCGATGCCGTGGATGTGGTCAGCATGGGCGTGGGTGTAGAGCAGCGCGTCGACCCGCTTGACCTCGTGGTCCAGCAGCTGGTCGCGCAGATCCGGAGAGGTGTCGATCAGCACCGTGGTGCTGTCGCTCTGCACCAGGATCGACGGCCGCCGCCGGCGGTTGCGCGGATCGGCGGGATCGCAGGTGCCCCAGATGCCGCCGACCATGGGCACGCCCATCGAACCGCCGCAGCCGAGCACCGTGACACGCATCGTTCAGGCCTCTTGCTTCGGAATTTTTGTGAATAGATTAAAGAAATTGTCGCTCGTTCTTCGAGCGAAATCTGAACTAGACAATCCGTGCAGCTCGGCCACCCGCTGGGCGGTATGGGCGACGAAAGCCGGCTCGTTGCGCTTGCCGCGCTTGGGCACCGGCGCCAGGTAGGGCGCGTCGGTCTCGACCAGGATGCGGTCCAGCGGCACGTCCTTCGCCGTGGCCCGGATGTCCTCGGACCGGTTGAAGGTCACGATCCCGGACAGGGAGATGTGAAGACCGAGCTTTACCGATTCTTCAGCGAGTTGCCGTGTTCCGCTGAAGCAATGGATGATGCCGCGCAGCGGCGGCCGGTCGCCGCCCTGCCCCTCCTCCGCCAGGATCCGCAGCGTGTCCGCCTCGGCCTCGCGGGTGTGGACGATCACCGGCAGGTCGGCGATCCGCGCCGCGCGGATGTGGCGCCGGAAGCTCTCCTGCTGCGCCTCGGCCGGGCTGAGGCCGTAATGGTAGTCGAGGCCGGTCTCGCCGATGCCGACCATCTTCGGATGCGCGACGAGGTCCAGGATGCCCTCGACCGTCAGGCCGGTGAAATCCTTCGCCTCATGCGGGTGCACCCCGGCCGCGCCATAGAGCATCGGGAAGCGGTCGACCAGGGCGATCGTGGCCGCCAGCCGGTCCGGCCGGGTGCAGATGGTCAGCATGCAGCCGACCCCGGCCGCCGTGGCGCGGCCGACCACATCGTCGATCTCCGCCGCGAAATCGGGGAAATCGAGATGGCAGTGGCTGTCGACCAGCATCAGGCCGTGGCCTCCGGCTCGACATAGCGCGGGAAGACGCCCTCAGGCGCCGGCAACGGCGTTCCGGGCACCAGCGCGTCGGCATCGCCGATCCGATCGAAACTGCGAGCGTCGGCGGCCACGGCCAGCTGGTCCAGCATCTTGGCCATCGACTGCGGCATCACCGGCTGCATCAGGATCGACAGGCGCCGCACCGTCTCGGCCAGCACCCACAGCACCGTCGCCATCCGGGCCGGATCGGTCTTGCGCAGCGTCCAGGGCGCCTGTTCGTCGACATAGCGGTTGGCCTCGCCGACCACGGCCCAGACGGCATCCAGGCCGCGATGGAACGCCTGGACGTCGAATTCCCGGCGCAGCGTGTCCAGCAGCGCCGGCACCTGGGCCAGCAGGGCGCGATCCTCGTCGGTCAGGCTGCCCGGCTGGGGCACCTGGCCGCCGCAGTTCTTGCCGATCATCGACAGCACGCGCTGCGCCAGGTTGCCGAAGCCGTTGGCCAGCTCGCCATTGGTGCGCTGGATCATGCCGCGGCGGGAGAAGTCGCCGTCCTGGCCGAAGGAGACCTCGCGCAGCAGGAAATAGCGCACCGGGTCGAGGCCGTAGGTCGCGATCAGCTCCAGCGGGTCGATCACGTTGCCGAGCGACTTCGAGATCTTCTGGCCCTCGTTGGTCCACCAGCCATGGGCGAAGACGCGCCTGGTCACCGGCAGCCCGGCCGACATCAGGAAGGCCGGCCAGTACAGGGCGTGGAAGCGCAGGATGTCCTTGCCGACCATGTGCAGGTCGGCCGGCCACCAATGGCGGAAGCTCTCGGACTCCGTGTCGGGATAGCCGACGGCCGTGAGGTAGTTGGTCAGGGCGTCGACCCACACATACATGATGTGCGCCTCGTCGCCCGGCACCTTGATACCCCAGTTGAAGGTGGTGCGGCTGATCGACAGGTCGCGCAGCCCCGACTTGACGAAGGCGATCACCTCGTTGCGGCGGGATTCCGGCGCGATGAAGTCGGGGTTGGCCTCGTAGAATTCCAGCAGCCGGTCGCCCCAGGCCGACAGGCGGAAGAAGTAGCTCGGCTCCTCCACCCACTCGCATTCGGCGCCGGTCGGGGCGATGCGCTTGCCGTCGACGACGGTCAGCTCGTCCTCGCCGTAATAGGCCTCGTCGCGCACCGAGTACCAGCCGGCATAGCCGCCGAGATAGATGTCGCCATTGGCCTTCATCGCCTCCCAGATCGCCTGGGACGCCTTGATGTGGCGCGGCTCGGTGGTGCGGATGAAGTCGTCGTTGCTGAAGTTCATCGCTGCGGCCAGGTCGCGGAAGTTCTGGCTGACGCGGTCGGTGAAGGCCTGCGGGTCCACCCCGGCCGCCTCGGCCGCCTTCTGCACCTTCTGGCCGTGCTCGTCGGTGCCGGTCAGGAAATGGACGTCATAGCCGTCCAGCCGCTTGAACCGGGCCAGCACATCGCAGGCCAGCGTGGTGTAGGCGTGGCCGATATGCGGCTTGTCGTTGACGTAGTAGATCGGGGTGGTGATGTAGAATGTCTTCGGCGCCGTCATCGCGGCCTCTTCCCGTGCTATGTGGCCCGTGCTGCGGCGGCGGTCAGCCGTTGCAGGCGCGCTCGATGCCGATGAACGCCTGCAGGAGAACCTGCTTCCGATCGAGGTTGGACCCGTCCGCCTGAGCGAACAGACGGCGGGTGTTGTCCCACAGCTCCACCCAGCGATCAAGGCCGCCCGCCCCGCCCCCCGCCCGGTCCAGGGCACCGACGACCCGCTGCATCACCGTCCCCTCGCCCGCCACGATCTCGGCCGGGGCGGTGCCGCGGGCGGCGGCGCGGGCCAGCCGCTCCATCCACCAGACCAGCAGCTCGGTGAACAGCCGCCAGCTGGAATCGGCGGCGACAGGCCCGATCCGGTCGCCCATCCTGTGCACGGCCTTGAAGTCGACCCGCGGGAAATCGTCCAGCAGCGCCAGCATGTCGCGGTACAGGCCCAAGCCGCCATCCTCGATCAGCGACGCAGCACGGCCGATGCTTCCCTCCGCCAGCCGTACCAGCGATGCCCGCTCGGCGGGGTCCAACTCGGGCGCATGCTCGGCCAGCAGCCGGTCGACGGTGGCGTTCGGCAGCGGCTCCAGCGCGAGCAGGCGGCAGCGTGAGCGGATGGTCGGCAGCAGCGCGCCGGGGTTGCCGCAGGTCAGCAGCAGCACAGCATGGGCCGGCGGCTCCTCGAGGATCTTCAGCAGGGCGTTGGCGCCGTTGCGATTCATCGCCTCCGCCTCGTCGACGATGACGACACGCCAGGCGCCCTCCGCCGCGGTCAGGCGCAGGAAGGGCTCGATCCGCCGGATCTCCTCGACCGGGATCTCGCGGCTCGCGGCGCCTGCGCTCGTCGTCGCCGCTGTTGCGCTCGATGGTCAGCAGGTCGGCGTGGCCGGCGGCGGCGGCGCGGCGGAAGGTCGGGTGGTCGGCCGGGATCTCCAGGCTCCGGGCGCCGCGAGGCGCGCCGGCCAGCAGGAAGCGGGCGACCCGGTGGGCGAAGGTGGCCTTGCCGATGCCGGGCGGGCCGGTGATCAGCCAGGCATGCGGCAGGCGGCCGGCGCGCAGCGCATCGAGAAACGCAGCCTCCGCCGCCTCATGACCCAGCAGCCGCGGATTGGCGCGGGGCGCCGGAAACTCGCCGCTCATGACGCCGTCGGCCCGAACTTGGCATCCACCGCAGCGCGGATGGCGGCCGCGACCTCGTCCACCGTGCCGCTGGCGTCGATCACGACGCAGCGCTCCGGCTCGGCCGCGGCGATGGCCAGGAAGCCCTCGCGCAGACGCTGGTGCAGGGCCGCGCCCATCCGCTCATAGCGGTCCTCGCCGCCGCGGCGGGCGCCGGCGCGGGCCAGGCCGGTCTCGACCGGAACGTCGAGCACCAGGGTCAGGTCGGGCTTCAGCCCGTCGGTGGCGATCTGGAACAGGGCGTCCAGGCTGGCGCGGTCCACGCCCATGCCCCAGCCCTGATAGACCATCGAGCTGTCGGCGTAGCGGTCGGAGACGACCCAGGCGCCGCGCTCCAGCGCCGGGCGGACGGTGACGCGCAGATGGTCGCGCCGGGCGGCGAAATGCAGCAGCGCCTCGGTCACCGGGTCCCAGCGGTCGGTGTCGCCCTTGACCAGGAGGGTGCGGATCGCTTCCGCCCCCGGCGAGCCGCCGGGCTCGCGCGTGCTCACGACCTCGAGGCCGCGCCCGGCGAGATGGGCGGCCAGGCGCTTGACCTGAGTGCTCTTGCCCGAGCCCTCGCCGCCTTCCAGCGTGATGAAGTGTCCGCCCAAGCGATCCGTCCTCGGTTGCGGCCTCGTCGCGCCGCGGACCGGACGGGTCACTCGGGGACGATGCGTGCTCCGGAATAGCCCGCGTCGGCGATCTGCTTCAAGGCGGTCGATGCGGCCTTGGGGTCGATGAAGGGACCGATGCGCAGCTCGATCGCGCCGGCGGCGGCCGCGGTCGAGATCGGGCCGAAGCGGCGCAGCGCCTCGGACAGCGAGGCGACCTCCTGTGGCCGGGTGGCCCGGGCGGCGGCGACGAACAGGCCGGCCGGATTCGGTTTCGCCTCGTCCCGGACATTGCCGACGATCTCCGGCAGCCGGTCGGGCACGCGGGGCGCCGGCGGCACGGCGATGTAGCGCGCGTCGGGCAGGTCGTCATCCTTGCCGGTCGACGCGACCTGGTTCTTCCGCGCCTGGTCGCGCTGCTGCTGCAGCGCGTTGAAGCGGGTTTCCTCCTCCAGCACCTGGATCTTGACCCGGGCGGTGCCGGCGCCGCGGAAGCCCAGCAGCTCCGCGCCGCGCGAGGACATATCGAGGATCTTCGACCGCACGAACGGCCCGCGGTCATTGATCTTGACGATCAGCGTCCGGCCGTTGTCGAGGTTGGTGACCTTGACCAAGCTGGGCAGCGGCAGGCTGCGATGCGCCGCGGTGACCAGGCCGGTGTCGAAGCGCTCGCCGCTGGCGGTCTTGCGGCCGTGGAAGCCGGGCCCGTACCAAGTGGCGTTGCCGACCTGCACCGACTCCCGGTCCGTCCGCGCCACGTAGCGGACGCCATCGATGGTGACGACACCCGGATCGGCGGGTCGTGCGAGAGTGGGCCGCTCGGCGAGGCTCCCCTTGCCCGGTTGGGAGGGAGCACATCCGGTGGCGGCCAGCGCCACGCCGATGGCTGCGACGACGGCGAGCCCCGGGAGACGATCCGACTTCGTGCGGCTGAATTTCACGCAAAAAGAGCGGCGTCCGGACCGGGTCTGGATCGGTTCGGCAGTCATGTCCGCCCGTATGTCATAAGATCCCGTCAAAGGTCCAGCATATTCGTCTCGGTCCGGTCCGTCATATTATGGCATGTGCTGGAAGCCGGTGAGGCAACCTGTCCCGGCCGTCGCTTTGCACCCAGTATTTCTGGGTATTTCTGCATGCCCTCATAGGTTGTATTGGCAAGCCGACCGCTTCGACAGCAACGCCCGTAACCGCTTCGGTTCGCAGTGAAAAGCGACAACTCACGATTTCAGGTATCGAATGTCGCCTGCGCCTCCCGCATGGCCCGAACGATGCGAAGCGATTTGAAACCGGCGGGGCAAATCCGTATGGTGCGGCCGGTCCGGATGGGTGGCCGAGCGGTTTAAGGCACCGGTCTTGAAAACCGGCGTGGCGGCGACGTCACCGTGGGTTCGAATCCCACCCCATCCGCCATTCACCCTCGATTCCGACCCGAGCCCGAAAGTAGGCGTTGCTCGCCATGTTCATGGCGCTGCTGTTCCAAGCGCTGCAGCTAGTACCTCGGCCAGGCCTCGCCCGGCGCTGCCGTCCTTATCAAGGCGCGGATTGTAGATGGTGATCTCGATGCCGGCTGCCTTGCCGCTCGCCAAGGCAACCCGAAGCGCGGCCCCCAGCTCGTCCCACGACAACCCGCCCGGCACGCGGAAATCGACAGCCGGCATGATGGCGTCGTCGAGACAGTCGGCGTCAAGGTGGATGAAGAAGCCGTCCAGCCCGGGACGCGTCAGGTGGGCGATCGCTTCGCGCGCGGCAGCCTCGATACCCATCGCGCGCACGGCGGGTAGGTCGAGCGCCTTGAGCTCTTCGGGTAGGAGTTGGCTTCCGTATTCCTCCTGATCCTCGTGATCACGATATGCGAACGCGACAGCGTCTTGAGGGTGGACCAGAGGACCGCGATCTTCGATGTCGGTCAGGAGCGGCGGGCCGTGGCCGGTCACGAAGGCGAGGTCCATCGAGGCACCCTCGCCATTGGGCTCCGCCTCGGGCTGGAAAAAATCGGCGTTGCCGTCGACGAAGAACAGGCCATAGCGGCCGCGCCGTCGAAACGCGAGCATCGAGCCCAGCACGATCGTGCAATCGCCGCCCAGCACCACCGGAAATTCGCCAGCATCAAGCACCGCTTCCACTGCGTCGGCGAGCTTGGGCGACCACGCCGCAATTGCCCCGGCGTTCAGGATGCCGGTCTCGGGATCGGTCGCCGGGTCTTTCGAAGGCACCATCAGCCGCGCGGCGCGGCGCGCATGGATGCGCTCCGCAAGACCGAGGCCCAAGAGCTGGCCGGGCAAGTGCTCCACACCGTCGGTCGCCAAGCCCAGCGTGGAAGGGGCTTCGACAATTGCATATGGAAGGGTCGGCATGCACGCCTCCGTTAGCAACTATTTTGCGGAGTAGGTCACTGCCTCGATCTTGTGACCGTCCGGATCGCGGACGAACGCCCCATAATAATTGGCGTCGTAGTTCGGCCGCAGCCCCGGAGCGCCATCGTCGCTGCCACCATGTTTTAATGCTGCTGCGTAAAATCGATTGACCATCGAACGGTCCTCGACGGCAAAGGCGATATGAGTGCCGTTGCCCACGGTCGCAGGTTTTCCGTCAATCGGAACCTGAACGCTGAAGTGAAATGTGCCGCTTCCGTAGCCTAGTCCCCCCTCGTCCTCTGCCATCGGAACAATGCCGAGAATGGGCAAAACGGCGTCGTAGAAGCGCTTTGAGCGTTCGACATCATTGGTCCCAATCGAGACATGGTGGATCAAAACTGCCTCCCGCTCTGACCTTGTTTCCTAACGGCAGCTTCCGGTCATTGTTCCCTCAAAGCAGACCGTCGCTTATCCACCCGTTTGAGCCCTTTGGTCGTAGCTTTATTCAGGAAGGTCATGGGCTATAGCGTAGACGTAGTTCTCCGTTTCGTCGTTCTCGGCCCGCCATTAGCCGCCGCCGGCTGCAGTTGCGGGAAGCGGTTGGGCGGAGTGATCGAGCACGCGCGCCCCGAGCCCGCTGAAATCCGACGCTAGAGCAATATGATTGTGCGATACGGGTCGGCTATCTTCAGGATTCCAACCTGATCGCAAGGCGCGTCGGACCGATCTATGGGAAATTCGTCGCGAGCCCGGGCTACATCAAGGCGCATGGATCGCCCGAAACGCCGGAGGAGCTCGTCGCTCACGAGGCTCTGATGCAGGACACCGAGAGCTGGCAGCTCACGGACGGCGACAAGATCATCACGGTTCGCCCGCAGGGGCGCTTCAAGGCCGACAACGGCATGGCCCTGGTTGCCGGCGCGACAGCGGGGCTCGGGATCGCTTACCTGCCCGATTGCCTGACCCATGAACATATAGCGTCCGGTGCGCTCATGCCGGTCATGACGCGTCATCCACCGCCTCCGGCCGGTGCATATGTCATCCGCCCGCCGGGTCAGCATCCCGCACGGAAGATACGGGTCCTCACCGAATTGCTGATCGAGCATTGCGAACCGGCTCCGCACCTCGCGGGTGTCGATCGCTGAAGCACGAACGGCGCGAAGCGTTCATCCGAAAGCTTCACACCCGGCCTGTTTTGCGCACTTGCCGCCGTCCCCGCCCGCCGGAACTGCGTCCGGCCGACCCCCATTGTCCCAATGAGATATCCGGCAGCCACCTGAGGCCATGGCGATACGGAGATGACGATGGCCGATCATCAGGGCTCTCGCCCCGTTCCTCCTCATCCGAAGCAGCAGCAGGACCCTCCGGGCCTGACCGAGCCCATGGATCCTCCACCGGATCACGGCGAGGACAGCTATCGCGGCAGCGGCCGGATGCAGGGCAAGGTCGCGCTGATCACCGGCGGCGATTCCGGCATCGGCCGAGCCGTTGCCATCGCCTTCGCCCGCGAGGGCGCCGACATCCTGGTCTCCTACCTCGACGAGCATGAGGATGCCCGCGAGACCGCACGCTGGGTGGAGCAGGCCGGGCGGCGCGTCATCGCGGTGGCCGGCGACGTCGCCGACGAGGCGCATTGCCGGACGCTGGTCGATCGCACGGTCCGCGAGCTCGGCGGCATCGACATCCTGGTCAACAACGCCGCCCACCAGATGACCTTCGACAGCCTCGACCAGATCAGCGCCGAGGAATGGGACCGCACCTTCCGGACCAACATCCACAGCCAGTTCTACCTGGCCAAGGCCGCGGTGCCGCACATGAAGCCCGGCAGCGCCATCGTCAACACCTCGTCGATCAACGCCAAGGATCCGTCGCCATCGCTGCTGGCCTATGCCACCACCAAGGGCGCCATCGCCAACTTCACCGTCGGCCTGGCGAAGCTGCTGGCCGACAAGGGCATCCGTGTCAACGCCGTCGCCCCCGGGCCGGTCTGGACGCCGCTGATCCCGGCCACCATGCCCGAGGACAAGGTCGAGAGCTTCGGCGGCAACACGCCGCTGGGGCGGCCGGCGCAGCCGGCGGAGCTGGCGCCCGCCTATGTGCTGCTGGCCTCGACCGAGGCGAGCTACATCACCGGTGCGGTCCTGGCGGTCACCGGCGGCCGGCCCATGCTCTAGCGCGGAGACGCGGGATGACCCGATCCATGCGATTGGCCGGCCTGATCTGTTCGGCCGCCCTCCTCCTGGCCCAGGCCGCGGCCGGCCAGCCGCAGCCGGTCGCGCCCGGTTTTCCGTCCCCGACCGAGCAGGCCCCTGTGGCCCATCCGTCGTCCACCCTGCGGGGCACCAGCCTGATCGGCGCCAATGTGACCGATACCGGCGGCCGCAGTATCGGGACGATCTCCGACTTCGCCTTCGATTCCCGCGGCGGCGCGATCCGCTATGTCGTGGTCGGCGTCGACGAGGTCCTCGGGCTTTCGCTCAAGCAGGTGAAGATCCCGAGCGACAAGCTGCGGCTGGCCGAGGCGACGGAGGGCGAGGTCGCGACCGACCTGACCGAGGACGACCTGAAGGCGCTGCCGGAAGCCGACGACGAGCGCTGAGGCAGCCCAGCGGAAAGGAGCGATCCGATGCAGACCTGGCAAGTCACGAACCCGGCCGGCGATCCCATCGTCATCCAGGGCGAGGATCTGGTCAGCGCGATGTCGCGGCACCGCGAAGCGCTGCTGGACCTGGCCTTCCCCGGCGGAGTCGATGCCGTCGAGACCGCCTGGATGCATTGGGACCAGGACCTGCTGGGCGGCGAGGGCGCGATCGAGCTGATCCTGACCTGCCAGCGGGACGGTGCCGAACGCGAGGGCCGGGTCCTGATCCACGCTGCCCCCGGCGAGATCGCCCCGGACACCGGTCGGGCGGTGTTCTTCTGACGCTGTCGAGGAAGGAAGGCGAGATGCAGCGGTTTCAGGGCAAGGTCGCGATCGTGACCGGAGCCGGCTCAGGCATCGGCGAGGCGGCGGCCCGGCGCCTGTCCGAGGAGGGCGCCGCAGTGGTCCTGGTCGACCGGGAGGAAGAGCGCCTCCGCCGGGTCGCCGGGAGCCTGCCGGCCGACCGCACGCTGATTCAGGCCGTGGACGTGTCGCGATCCGACGCCGTCGACGGCATGGTCGCGGCGGCGGTCGACCGCTTCGGCCGCCTGGACGTGCTGGTCAACAATGCCGGCATCCATGAGAGCGGCGACCCGGCCGAGATCAGCGATGAGCGCTGGCGCGCGGTGATGGCCACGGACGCCGACGGCGTGTTCTTCGGCTGCCGGGCGGCGATCCCGCATCTCGAGAAATCCCATGGCGCGATCGTCAATACCGCCTCGGTCTCCGGCACCGGCGGCGATTGGGGCATGAGCCCCTACAACGCCGCCAAGGGCGCCGTCGTCAACCTGACCCGGGCGCTGGCGCTCGACCTCGGCCGCCGAGGCATCCGCGTCAACGCCGTCTGCCCCAGCCTGACCCGCACCGGCATGACCGAGGAGATGCTGCAGGACGAGGCGCTGGTGGCGAAGTTCACCGAGCGGATTCCGCTGGGCCGGGTGTGCGAGCCCGAGGAGGTCGCGGCCGTCGTCGCCTTCCTGGCCAGCGACGACGCCAGTTTTGTCACAGGTGCCAATGTCGCGGTCGATGGCGGCGTCTCCGCCTCCAACGGCCAGCCGGCGCAAGCCTGACCGCGGCGCGCCGGCATGGAACCGGACGGCCGGGAGGACGGGCTGCGCCATGGGCCGCTCGGGCCGTCGGCCCTCCATCTCTGCATCGACATGCAGGAGCTGTTCGCGCGCGAGACGCCCTGGCATGTGCCCTGGGCCCACCGCACCGCGCCGTCGATCCGGCGGCTTGCGGAGCATCGGCCGGAACACACGGCGTTCACCCGCTTCCTGCCGCCGCAGCGGCCGGAGGACATGCCGGGAGCCTGGCGGCGCTTCTATTCCCGCTGGGCGGAGATGACCCGCGGTGCTATCGACCCGGTGCTGCTGGAGCTGGTGCCGATGCTGGCCGAGTTCGTACCCCCTGCCCTCGCCTTCGACAAGCACGGCTATTCCGCCTTCACCGCGCCGAGGCTGGGGCGATGGCTGCGGGAGAGCGGCGTCGACACGCTGATCGTCACCGGCGGCGAGACCGATGTCTGCGTCTGGGCGACGGTGATCGGCGCGGTCGACCGCGGCTACCGCGTGGTGCTGGCGGCCGATGCGGTCTGCAGCACCTCGGACGCCACCCATGACGCGCTGCTGCAGCTCTGCCGCAGCCGCTTCTCGCAGCAGATCGAAGTGGCCACCGTCGACCAGGTCCTCGACGCCTGGCGGTGAGAGCCGTCCGTCCCTAGATGCTTAGTCCCCGGCCGGCGGACCGTCATGCTTTCGAACGGCCGCCGTTTGCTCTTGCAGCCGCGAGCGCCGCCCATCGCGGATCGGTGTGGCGGCCGGCATATTCGCGGTCGATCCGGTCGACGATGTCATCGGCGTTGTTCGGATCGACCGCCGCCAGGATCGCGTCCAGCTTCGCCTCCATCCGGTCGTCGCCCTCCTTGGACTGGGGCGACCCGATATAGAGCAGAAACGCCAGGCCGCCGATCTGCCAGATCAACTGCAGGAACTCAGACTGCCAGTTCTCCAGCGTGTCGCGCCCCATTTCGACCAGATACCCCGACAACATGATGGAGGCGCCATGCTGCTGCTGTTCGTCGACATAGGCGAACCAGCCGAAAACCCAGTGCCCGATCAGCGAGATGACGAAGAAGCCAAGCGTCACCCAGCCGTAGCCGTACCGTTTCCAGATTGTCATGGCGTGCTCCAGCATCGAGCTTTGCAGGCTTTCTGGCTGGCTGCTGCACCGGCGACTGAACGGCCGCGCTGTCGGAGCCCGGCCATCGGCTGCCGGCTCAGTAGCGCAGCGCTGCCGCCGCCGGAACCGAGCGCGGCAGCCGCTCCCGCGGCAGGCTGAAGGCGATGCCGCCGGTCTCCAGCGTCATCACCGCCGCGAGGTTCAGCAGGTCCTCCTCGCCGGTCGGGGTGCCCCGCGCGGCGGCGACGCCCCTGCCCTCGTCGAAATGGCCCCAGATCGTCTCATCGGCGGCGATCAGCAGCGAATCCACCCGGCCGTCGCGCGCGGCGGCCAGGATCTCCTCGAGCTTGATCGCGACCGTCGGCTCGGCCGTGCCGAGTCGAGCCTTGATGCGATCCAGCACCGGCTCGGCCTTCGCGTCGCCCGGCGGCAGTGCAGTCAGGGCGGCCGCATGCAGGTCCTCGTCACTCATCCGCGCCGGATGGTGGTTTACGAAGTCCGGCAGCAGCTCCGGCCAGTCTCCGGCGCTGTGGACATGACCGGCCAGTTCAGGCTCGGCCACCAGCACCACGGGCGCCGGATCATCGGCCAAGTGGCGACGCACCGCCTTGACGGAGCGGTGGACGAACTCGACTAGCTGGGTCTTGTGCAGCTCTGCCGGGCTTTCGTAGCTGTGCCGCGTTGCCGAGACGGCGTCGCCGGCGCTGCCGCGGCCCGGCGCGTTGGCCTGCTTCGTCACCTCGGCGTCGGACTCCGCCGCCACCTGTTCGAGAGAACGCGGCAGATCCTGAGGCGTGGCATCATGGCAGGCCTCGCGCGTCGCCTTGAGCAGACGTGTTCCCCCGGCGCTGATCGCCAAGATGTGAAAGCGCTCGCCCGGGCCGAACCGGTCGAGGATCGGGCGCAGCAGGAAACGATGGCCGACCGCACTCATATCCTCCGGCGGCGCCTCGCCCAACGGCAGGGCGTGGACGCGGTCCTCCGCCAGGAACAGCGCGAAGCCGGGATCGAGCGCCGGGAAGTCGGCGGTGGACAGGGCCTCCTCGCCCGCGGCCAGCAACGCCTGGCGCCGCTCCGGCGCGAGGTCGGCCGCCTGCAGCCGCTGCTGCAGCATATGCTTCAGGTTCCGGCGCTTGGCCCCAAGCCCCCCGGTGGCGCGCTGCACCGGCTCGGTGGCGACATAGAGTGTGACGGCGGGGTCGTGGGCGGCCACGAGCCATGCCCTGTCCTGCGGGGTGATCGTCGGGTCGGATGTCGGCTGCGCCATGAGCGGCCTCCTCAGGAAGATCGGCGGGTGCGCTTCGGCTTCTTCGGATAGTCGCGGCCCTCCGACTGGTCGGTCCGGCCGGGCAGGTCACCGAGGGTCTCCACGGCCTCGATCGGCTCGACCGGCTCCGGATGAATCGCCTCCTCGCCCTCCGTGGCCACCGGGTTGGGCTTGGTCGCGTCGCGCTGATTGTCCTCGATCGCCACCAGCTCCCGCGCCATCTCCCAATGCGCCTGGTCCCGGCCGGACGGACAGCCTTCCTCGATCCAGATGCGATGAGCGTGCTCGCGGATCCGCTGCTCGAGATCGTCCATATCGCGCTTCTCCTTCCGAGATGCCTTCCCCTGGCGAACAGGCCCGGCGGGAGGGCGGTTCCGGACGGTTCGAGGCGCCTGCACCGATGCCCCGCCTCGGCTCGGTCGGCGGAACCCGGCACGGCTTCGTGCCGTCTCCCGGTCAAGCCCATCCGTCGCCGCAGGAGCCGCTGTGACCGACCTCGAACCGCGCAAGGGCACCGCGAGCCCCCGACTGACCGAAACGGAGTTCCGTCTCCGGTTCTTCGGCCAGTTCCAGGATCCCGCCTACGACCCGCTGCAGGCCGAGCTCGGCCTGATCGCGGACGCCGCCTGGGATGCCTACAGCCATTCGCGGAAGAGCCCGCGGACGCGGAAGGCGGGGCCGGGCTTCGCGGATCCGGGCTACGACCTCTCGGTCGACTGGCTCGCCGCCCGCGATGCGATCCGGCAGGCGCAGCGCCGGCATGACGACCCGGCCCTGCCCGCCCGGATCCTGCTGGTATGCGGCTCCTCGCGCAGCGAGCACACCTGCCCCGGCGAGATGTCAAAGACCTTCCGCCTGACCGAGCTGGCGCGGGAGATCGTCGCCGCGGCGGAAGGCGTCGAGGCGGACGTGCTCGACCTCAGCCGGCTTGCCTCGGAATACGGGCGGCACATCCACCCCTGCAAGGCGTGCTTCTCGACGTCCCCTGCCCTGTGCCACTGGCCATGCTCCTGCTATCCGAACCACTCGCTGGGCCAGGTGCAGGACTGGATGAACGACATCTACCCGCTGTGGGTCGCAGCCCGCGGGATCATGATCCTGACCCCAGTGAACTGGTACCAGACATCCTCGCCGGTGAAGCTGATGATGGACCGGCTGGTCTGCGCCGATGGCGGCAACCCGGACCCGACCCTGACCCAGGGAAAGGACGCGAAGCGGGCCAAGGAGATCGAGATGGCGGGCTGGGACTATCCCCGCCATTTGGCCGGCCGGCTGTTCTCGGTGGTTGTCCACGGCGACGTCGAGGGTGCGTCGGATGTTCGCCGCAGCCTGTCGGACTGGCTGAGCTACATGCATCTCAAGCCCGCCGGGTCGCTGGCGGAGGTCGACCGCTACATCGGCTACTGGGAGCCCTACGCCACCAGCCACGCCGCCCTGGATGCCGATCAGGCGGTCCAGGAGGAGGTGCGCAACGCCGCCCGCACCCTGGTGGAGGCGGTGCAGGCCCAGCGTGCGGGGCAGCAGGTGGCGGCCGGCGCGACCCTGCGGGAGCCGCGCCAGAAGTGACAGGCCCTATACCAGCTCGCGCACCGTGTCGGAGGCGACGGTCAGCGCGATCTTGCGCCGGGCCGGCGTGCCGCGGGCCAGCGCCTCCGCCAGATGGGCCGCCTGCTTCAATGTCGCCTTGGCCGGCATCGGCGGCTCATGCGGGTCGACCACCGCCTCGACCAGGGCCGGCCCCGGCGCCGCCATCGCGTCGCGCAGCACCTCGCCACAGCGCGCCGGGTCGTCCACCGACCAGCCGGCGATGCCGAAACCGCGCGCCACTGCGGCGAAATCGATCGGCTGCAGCTCGCAGACATATTCCGGGTTGCCCAGGAACACCATCTGCTCCCATTTGATCTGACCCAGGGCGTTGTTCTTGATCACCACGATCTTGATGTTCAGGTTGTACTTCACGCAGGTGGCCAACTCGCCGAGCAGCATGGTCAGACCGCCATCGCCGATGAAGCACACCACCTGGCGGTCGGGGTAGGCGACCGCCGCGGCGATCGCATAGGGCAGTCCGCAGGCCATCGAGGCCAGGTTTCCGGAGCAGGAGAACATCATCCCGTCCCGCATCGTCAGGTGCCGCGCCGCCCAGGTGGTGATGGTGCCGGAATCGGTGGCGACGATGGCGTCGTGGCGCAGCAGCTTGTCCAGTTCATGTGCCACCACCTGCGGCTTCATCGGCTTGTCCGGCCGTGTGCCGCGCTCGACCATCAGCGCGTTCCAGTCCTTCATCCCGGCCTGGGCCTTCGCCAGGAAGGACCGGTCGTCGCGGTGCTGCAGCCGCGGCAGCAGCGCCTCCAGCACCTTGCGCGCGTCCCCGACCAGGCCGGCCTCGACCGGATGGCGCAGGCCGATGCGCTGCGGGTCGAGGTCGATCTGCACCGCCCGCGCCTGGCCCGGCTTCGGGTAGTATTCGATATACGGGAAGGCGCTGCCGGCGATCAGCAGCGTGTCGCAATCCTCCAGCGCCTCCTGCGACGGCAGGGTGCCGAGCAGGCCGACGCCGCCGGTCGAATACGGGCTGTCATCCGGCAGCGCGCCCTTGCCGAGCAGCGGCTTGATCACCGGCGCGCCCATCCGCTCCGCCACCGCCTCCAGCACCTCGCGGGCGCCGAGCGCGCCGCGGCCGGCCAGGATCGCGGTCTTGCCGCCGGCATTCAGGATGGCGGCGGCCCGCGCCAGCTGATCCTCGCCCGGCATCTGGGCAGGGGGCGCCATGACGTCGGAGACATGGCCGGGCACGTTGCGCTCCGATCGCGTCGCCGCATCGACCGGCTGCGACTGCATGTCGACCGGGATGGTCACATGGGCCACGCCGCGGCGGGCCAGCGCCGTGCGGCAGGCCAGCTCGACCGCATTCTCGACGTGGTTCGGGCCCATGATCCGGACATTGTAGGCCGCGACATCGGCGAACAGCTTGTCCAGCTCGACATCCTGCTGGGTGAAGGTGTGCACCAGGTCGTGGAACTGCAGCCCGGTGATCGCCAGCACCGGCTGGCCGTCCAGCTTGGCGTCGTAGAGGCCGTTCAGCAGATGGATCCCGCCGGGGCCGGAGGTGGCGAGGCAGACGCCCAGCTTCCCGGTCCATTTGGCATAGGCGCAGGCGGCGAAGGCGGCGGCCTCCTCGTGCCGCACCTGGATGAAGCGGATGCGGTCCTGCCGCGTCCGCAGCGCCTCGATCACGCCGTTGATGCCGTCGCCGGGGATGCCGAAAATCGTGTCGACACCCCAATCGATCAGGGTTTCGACCAGGACGTCGCCAGCAGTGGGGCGGGCCATATCGCGTCTCCTGAGCTGGGAAGGCTGCGCGGCCGGGAAGGCCGGGTTCGTCTGGGCAACGGCACCGGGCAACGGGCCGTTCCGGGCGGCCTTCCGGCGCGACCTTAGGAAAATTCGTCGCACGGATCGTGCCGAACCGGCGGCTGGCCCTGTTGCTGAAACAGGATCCCACGGAGCGGCCGATGCCGCCGCCGGAACATGCCCCAGATCTTCTCCCCTGCTGCGGACACCTGGTTCCGCCTCGCGCTGGTCCTGACGGCGTTCCTGATCGTCGCTGCCGGGCTGCTGATCGGCGGCACCATGACCTCGAGCTACGCCACCCTGGTCGGCTGGCCGCAGAGCCAGCCGGTGCCGTTCAGCCACGAGCACCATGTCGGCGGCCTCGGCATCGACTGCCGCTATTGCCACACCACGGTGGAGACCAGCCCGCATGCCGGCCTGCCGCCGACCCATGTCTGCATGACCTGCCACTCCCAGATCTGGACCGACGCGCCGATGCTGGCGCCGGTGCGCGAGAGCCTGGCGAGTGGCCAGCCGATCCCCTGGGTCCGCGTCGCCCGGGTGCCCGACTACGTCTTCTTCAACCACTCGATCCACATCGCCCGCGGCGTGCCCTGCGCCGAATGCCATGGCCGGGTCGACCGGATGCCGCTGACCTATCGCGCCGAGCCGTTCCGCATGTCCTGGTGCCTGGACTGCCATCGCGACCCCGCCCCGCATCTGCGGCCGCCCGACCAGGTGACGCGCATGGACTGGTCCGGCTGGGGCCGGACCGACGCCGACAAGGCCTATGGCGCTGCGGCGATGAAGGCGTTCGACATCCATCCGGCCACGCTCGTGGCCTGCAATGTCTGCCACCGGTGAGGCCGCGATGACGCCGACACGCGATCCCCAATGGCGCGGCCTGGAGCAGCTCGAGGATTCGCCCGCGTTCCGGACCGCACTCGAGGCCGAGATTCTGTCACCGGGCGGCACCGAGGTCGGCCGACGGTCCCTGCTGCAGGCTATGGCAGCATCCCTCGCCCTCGCCGGCCTCGCCGCCTGCCAGGAGGACGAGCGCGCCCTGCCCTATGTCGAGGCGCCGGAGAACATCATCCCCGGACGGCCGAGATGGTACGCGACCTCGGTGCGGATGGCCGGCTGGGCCATGCCGGTGCTGGGCCGGACCGAGGCGGGACGGCCGGTCAAGCTGGAGGGGAATCCGGACCATCCGGCCAGCGGCGGCGCCACCGACGCCTTCACCCAGGCGGCGCTGCTCGGCCTCTACGATCCGACCCGCTCTCGCGGACCTCGCCATCTTGGGCAGCCGGCCAGCTGGGACGCCTTCGCCGCGGCGATCGCGGCCAATGCCGCGGCGCTGGACGCGCGCGGCGGCGAGGGTCTCCGGCTGCTGACCGGGACCGTCACCTCCCCGACCTTCGCCCGGCAATGGGCGGAGCTGGCGCGGCGCTGGCCCGGAGCCCGCCGGCACGTGTGGGAGCCGATCGGCGAGGATCTGCGGCTGCAGGCGGTGCGCCTGGCCTTCGGCCGGCCGCTGGCGGCGCGGCTGGATCCGGAGGCGGCGGAGGTGCTGGTCAGCCTGGATGACGACCTGCTCGGTCCCGGCCCGTACCAGACCCGGAACGCCCGTGCCTGGTCCCGCCGGCGGCAGGACTTCCAGCAAGGCCGGGGCGACAGCCTGCTCTTCATGGCCGAGCCGACGCCGAGCGCCACCGGCGCCGTCTCCGCGCACCGCCTGATCGCGGAGCCGCGGCGCATCGGGCTTCTGGTGCAGGCCATGGCGGCAGCGGTGGACGGCATGGCGACGCCGGACGGGCTGGATGCGGTAGAGCGCGGCTGGGTCGAGGCCGTCGCCGCCACCCTTCAGGCCCATGCCGGCCGGTCGCTGGTCACCGTCGGCGCCGGGCACGCGCCGGAGGTCCAGGCGCTGGCGCTGCTGCTCAACCGCCGCCTCGGCAATGTCGGCCGCACGTTGCAGTTGACCGAACCGATCCCGGCGTCGCCCCCGGAGGGCCTGCATTCGCTGGAGGAGCTGGCCGACGACATCGCGGTCGGCCGCGTCACCGCCCTCGTCCTCCTCGACACCAACCCGGTGCTGACCGCGCCCGGCGGGATCGACATGGCGGCACTGATCGGCCGGGTGGAGCTGTCCGTCCATGCCGGCCTGCATGCCGACGAGACCGCCGCCGCTTGCCGCTGGCATGTGCCGCTGCAGCACGACCTGGAAAGCTGGAGCGACGGCCGCTCCGCCGACGGGCTGATCTGCCTGATCCAGCCGCTGGTCCGGCCTTTCTACGACGTCCGCTCCGCCCATCAGCTGCTCGACATGCTGGGCGGCCGGTTCGACCGGACCGATCACGACATCGTACAGGAGACCTGGCGCCAGGCCTGGGGGCAGGATTTCGATTCCCGCTGGACCGGCGCCCTCAGCCGCGGTGTCGTGCCGGACAGCGCGCCTGCCGCGGTCGAGGTGCAGGCGGGCGAGGCGCCGCCGATCCGGCCTGCCGCCGAAGAGCGCGGCCTGACCGTCCTGTTCCGGCCGGAACCGTCGCTCTGGGATGGCCGCCACCGCGGCAACCCCTGGCTGGAGGAGCTGCCGCGGCCCCTGACCAAGGTGACCTGGGACGAGGTCGTGCTGGTCGCGCCCGCCCTGGCCGCCGCGCATGGCCTGCGAAACGGCGACGAGGTGCGGGTCGCGATCGGCGACGCGGCCGTGACCGGGGCGGCCTGGATCATGCCGGGCCAGGCGCCGGGCACGGTGGTGCTGACGCTCGGCGGCAGCAGCTACAATGCGGCCCGGCTGCGCGGCGGCGACGGCTTCCAGCACCGCGCCGGCGCCACCCTGGAACCGACGGGAAATTGGCGCGAGATCGCCACCACCCAGCTGCATGGCGCGATGGACGGCTTCGACTTCGTCCGCCTGGTGGATCGCCCGGACGCCGCGGCCGGCGAGAAGCGCGAGGCGCCGAGCTTCTACCCCGCCTGGCCGCAGGAGGACGGGCCGGCCTGGGGCATGTCGATCGACCTCGATTTGTGCATCGGCTGCAACGCCTGCGTCGCCGCCTGCACGGCGGAGAACAATATCGCCATGGTCGGGCGCGAGCAGGTGGCGATGGGCCGCGAGATGTTCTGGCTGCGCATCGACCGCTACTGGCAGGGCGACCCGGCGGCGCCGCGGATCCATTTCCAGCCGGTGCCCTGCATGCATTGCGAGCAGGCGCCCTGCGAGATGGGCTGCCCGGTGAACGCCACGGTGCACAGCCCGGACGGGCTGAACCAGCAGGTCTACAACCGCTGCATCGGCACCCGCACCTGCTCCTCCTACTGCCCGTACAAGGTGCGGCACTTCAACTGGTACGACTTCACCGCCGACGACCCGCCGGAGCTGCGCGCCGCCCGCAATCCGGACGTCACCGTGCGCAGCCGCGGCGTGATGGAGAAATGCACCTACTGCGTGCAGCGGATCAGTGCCGCCCGCATCGCCGCCAAGATCGAGAACCGCCCGGTCCGAGACGGCGACACCGTCACCGCCTGCCAGCAGGCCTGCCCGGCTCAGGCCATCGTCTTCGGCGACATCCGCGACCCCGGCAGCGGCGTGAGCCGCCGCAAGGCGTCGCCCCGCGACTACGCCCTGCTGGAGGAGGTGAACACCCGTCCCCGCACCACCTATCTGGCCCGCATCGCGGCGGCCAGGCCCGGTTCGGGAGAGACGGGATGACCGACGCCACGGCGAAGATCACCCGAATCCCGCTGGCCTATCCGCAGCAGCGCAACTGGGCGCTGCTGTTCGGCGGCGCCTGCGCCCTGCTGCTGCTGTTCCTGGTCTCGGCCGGGGTGCTGTTCTGGTGGGGCGTCGGGGTCTGGGGCAACGACATCCCGGTCAATTGGGGCATCGCCATCTCCAACTACATCTGGTGGCTCGGCATCGGCCATGCCGGGACGCTGATCTCGGCGATGCTGCTTCTCCTGAACGCGCATTGGCGCAACTCGCTGAACCGCTTCGCCGAGGCGATGACGCTGTTCGCCGTGGTCTGCGCCGGGCTGTACCCGATCCTGCATCTCGGCCGGCCTTGGCTGTTCTACTGGATGGCGCCCTACCCCAACACCATGGGCCTCTGGCCGCAGTTCAAGAGCCCGCTGACCTGGGACTTCTTCGCCGTCCTCACCTACCTCACCGTCTCGGTGCTGTTCTGGTACATCGGCATCGTGCCGGATCTCGCAGCCGTGCGGGACCGGGCAAAGGCGCGCTGGGCGCAGGTCTTCTATGGCGTCGCCGCGCTGGGCTGGCGCGGCCAGGCGACCCACTGGATGCGCTGGCGCCAAGCCTATCGGCTGACCGCGGCGATCGCGGTGCCGCTGGTGGTCTCGGTGCATTCCGAGATCTCGCTGCTGTTCGCCGCCGGGCCGATCCCGGGTTGGAACTCCACGGTCTTTCCGCCCTATTTCGTGCTCGGCGCCGCCTTCTCCGGCTTCGCGGTGGTCAGCATGATCGCGGTGGCGCTGCGCCATGCGCTCGGCCTCGAGCGGTTGGTGACGGCCCGGCATCTCGACCTGCTGGGCAAGCTGCTGCTGGCGACCGGGCTGATGACCGCCTATGGCTACCTGGCCGAGGTGTTCGACACGCTGTATGGCGGCGACCCGCAGGAGCTGCAGACGTTGGCAGACCGGCTGACCGGGGCCTATGCCTGGAGCTATTGGGGCGCGGTCCTGTGCAACTTCCTGCCGCTGCAGCTGCTGTGGTCCCGCCGCGTGCGGCGCCACCCGGCCCTGCTGTTCGCCATCGGCCTGTCGGTCGCCATCGGCATGTGGTTCGAGCGCTTCATGCTGCTGGTGACCACGCTGTACCGCGACTATCTGGTCTCGTCCTGGGGCGACTACGCGCCGAGCTTCTGGGAGTGGAGCCTGTTCGCCGGCATGTTCGGCGTGTTCCTGGTGCCGTTCCTGCTGTTCGTCCGCTTCCTGCCGGTAATCTCCGCCTTCGAGGTCGAGGAGACGCGGCACGAGGAGCGGCAGGAGGCCCGCCATGGCTAGGCCCGCCTCCCCTCGCCCAGAAAGCGTCGCGCTGCTGGCCGAGTTCCGCACGCCGGAGCACCTGCTGGAGGCGGCGAAGCAGGCCCGCAAGGCCGGCTTCCGCCGGATCGACGCGACATCGCCCTTCCCGGTGGAGGGGCTGGCCGAGGTCCTCGGCTTCCGCGACAACCGCGTGCCGCTGCTGACCCTGGCCGGCGGGGCGTTCGGCGCCCTGCTCGGCTACGGCATGCAGGTCTTCACCAACCACGACTTCCCGCTCGATGTCGGCGGTCGGCCGCTGGTCGCGCCGCCGGCCTTCACCCTGATCACCTTCGAGCTGATGGTGCTGTTCGCGGTGCTGGCCGGGATCACCGGCATGCTGGCGCTGAACCGACTGCCCCGGCTGAACCATCCGTTGTTCGAGGTGGAGACCTTCCGGCTGGACTCGCCGGACGCGTTCTTCCTGATCGTCTTCGCCGACGATCCGCGTTTCGACCGGGCACGCCGTTTCCTGGAGGAGCTGGATCCGGTGCGCGTCGACGCGGTGCCGCCGGGGGAGGAGCCGGCATGAAGCGCCTGCCCCTGGCCCTGCTCGCGCTGCTGGCCGTGGCCGGCTGCAACGACATGGACAGCCAGCCTCGCGACAAGGACTACGGCGCCGCCGAGCTGTTCCCGGACGGCAAGACGCTGCAGGCGCCGCCCGACGGCACCGTCTCCCGCGACCAGGCGGCGCTGACCGCGGCACTGCGGGACCGTCCCCCGATGACGGCAGAGCTGCTGCGGAGGGGGCAGCAGCGCTATGCCATCTTCTGCGTCCCCTGCCACGATGCGGCCGGCACCGGCCACGGCACGGTGCCCGACCGCGGCTTCCCCAACCCGCCCAGCTTCCACATCGACCGGCTGCGCCGAGCGCCGCCGGAGTACATCGTCGACGTGATCACCCACGGCCACGGCGTCATGTACGCCTATGCCGACCGGGTGCCGCCGGCCGACCGCTGGGCCATCGTGGCCTATATCCGCGCGCTGCAGCTGAGCCGGGACGGGCCGGTCGCCGCCCTGCCCGAGGACCAGCGAAGGCGGCTGGAGGCCGAGCATGGCGGCTAGCGCGTACATCCGGACGTCGGGCATCGCCGGCGCCGCCTGCTGCGTTCTGGCGCTGGCGGCAAGCCTGCTCTATCCCGCCGCGGCGCTGCGGGGCTGGCTCACCGCCGCTGCCTTCTGCACCGGCGCGCCGATCGGCGCGGTGCTGCTGGTGATGATGATGCGGCTGATTCCGGGCGCCTGGGCCGGGGCGCTGATGCCGGCAGCGGAGGGGCTGACCCTGCTGCTGCCGCTCGCCGCCCTCGCCTTCCTGCCGGTCCTGGCCGGCCTCGGTGCGATCTATCCCTGGGCCGGCGACGGCGCGCTCAACGGCTTCCAGGCCGGCTACCTGACGCCCTGGTTCTTCGCGCTGCGGACCATCGCCTGGTTCGCCGTGCTGATCGGGCTGGCCGTCCTGCTGCTGGCGCGGCGCCACGCCTCCGTCCCGGTCGCCTGCGCCGGGCTGGTGGTCTGCACGCTGTCCGGCGCGGTGATCGCGGTCGATTGGGTGCTGTCGCTCGACCCGTCCTTCCACTCCTCCGGCTTCGGCTTCTACTGGCTGTCGGTCCAGATGACCGTCGCCCTGGCAACGGCAATGCTGGTCGCGCCCGATCCGCTGCCGGAGCAACGGCCGGTGCTCGCCGGCCTCCTGCTGACCGCCCTGCTGCTCTGGGCCTATCTCGCCTTCATGCAGTACGTGATCCTCTGGTCCGGCAACCTGCCGCAAGGGGTGCGCTGGTATGACAACCGCAGCGGGCCCGGCTGGGCCGCGGTGCTGTGGACGGTGGCGTTGCTGCATCTGGCGCCGACGCTGCTGCTGATGCTGCCCCGCATGCGTGGAAGTGCGCTGGTGGTGCGGTGGCTGGCGGCCACCGTGCTACTGGGCAAGGCCGTGGAATGCGCCTGGCTGGTGCTGCCGGGCGGCGATGCCGTCGATATCCGCATGGGCGGCCCGGCCTTCGCGCTGGCGGCTGCCGGCATCGGCCTGCTCCTGCGTGCCGCCTATCCCACCGCCGTGGCCTGGCGCGAGCGGATCAGCCGTGAGGCTCGGCCGGGAGAGGCATCGTGAAACGGTCCCGTCTCCCCTCGTCGCCCCCGGCGGACGACATTCCGGCCCGGCCGATCCTGCTGGCGGGGCTGGGCCTGTTCTTCGCCTTGCTGCTCTCCGCCGGGCTGGTCGCGGCGATGCTGGGCACCTTCCAGCACGCCCGGCCGGTCGCCGAGGCGCCACCCCAGCCGGTGCCGTCTCCGCCGCGGCTGCAAGCCAACCCGGCCGCGGACCGCATCGCGGCTGAGACCCGGGGGCGGGCCGAGCTGCAGGGCACCGCCTGGGTCGACCGCGCC
>NZ_JANX01000014.1 GCF_000767795.1 Inquilinus limosus MP06
TGTGTCGGCCGCCGCGGCCTGGGCCGCGTCGCCGACCTGGTCGATCGCCGCCGCCGCGCCGCTGGCAGGCGCCGCCTTGCCGATCGCCTGGACGCGGGTCTCGACCTGCTGAAGCCGCTTTTCGGCCTCAGCAGAATCGACGTCGATCCGCATCGCGATCTTGAGGGTCATCGGCGGTTCAGTTCCTCGATCGCCGCGCCTTCCATGACCTGGAGGGCGGCCCAAAGTTCAGGGGTGAGATCGACCGCGGCCAAGGCGAGGCCGGCGCGCGCGCCGGCATAGTCGAGGCCGAGATAGATGAGGCGGCCCGGTCCTAGGCCCCCGGGTACCGCGTCGGTGCGCCATTGGGTGCAGACGGCGGACCAGGCGCAGACGGCGGTCCAGTTCTCGGGGAAGACGCCGAAATCGCCGGTCGAGAGGAGACCGAGGCGTCGCTTCGCCTCCGCGATTTCGGCCTCGGTGGCGCCGAGCCGCCGGAGATCCTTGATGGCCTCCGGCTCGCCCTCGGCCGAGCTGGGCTTTCCACGCGCCCATCGCTGGGCCGCCTCGGTCAGTTTCCCTTGCGGGCCTTGTCGATGCCGTCCCAATAGGTGTCGACCAGGCCGCGCCGGGCGATCGGGTGGTTGAGCACCTGGTCGCGCAGGGTGTCGTTGTAGGGCAGCGGCTTTCCAGACTCGTCGGTGATATCGGACAGATCCACGATGATCCGCTGAAGGAACCGCGTGGTGTCCTCGGCCTTCATTAGGTCGAAGCCGTTGATCTCGTCGACCGTCAGCAGGTTGTACGTCGCGAAGAAGGACGAATCCGTATAGTTGCCGCCCATGGTCGGCATGCGGATCTCGACCTTCTTCTTGAATGTCGGATTGGCCTCGACTTTGAACATTCGTGTGTCGCCTTACTTAAGGGTGATGGTGAACTGATCGTTGCCGGCGGTCGGGAGCGGCGTCAGGGACAGCGGCCACTCCACGATCTTCTGGTTGTTCTGGTAGCCGGTCAGCCGCTTGACCTGGCACGTGGGGCAGTCGATCTCGGTGATGAAGCCAGGGTTGGTGCCGTGCTGCATGAGGAACGGCACCTTGCGGCGCTCGATCGCGGCGTCGAACGGGTCGAAGACGTCCAGCTCCATCGCCTCGACAACAGAGGCGATGGACTCGCCCCGATCCACGATCGGGATGGACTCCGATCCGACCAGGAACCGCCCCTGGACGTCGCAGCCGAGATCGAGGTTGGTCGAACGCATCACCATAGTGATGCCGTCGATCTTGTAGACCGGCGTGTTGACTGACGTCGCCAGCTGAGGATCCTTGAAGCCGGCGAAGCTGATGCCCGCCGGCGGCGCCTGCTTGGTCGGCTTGCGCCAGAGACCGGTCAGCGTCACCCGAAGTTTGGGGATCTTCTGCGCCTCGACCTGCACCACGGCGGTGCCGCGCGTGCCGATCAGCGCATGCTTGGTGCTTTCGATGAAGAAATGCACCGTCACCGCCTCATGCAAGCGGCTGACCGGGTGATACTCGACGCTGGTCCCGGCGGTGATGACCTCGGCCAGGCCGCAGGCCCGAGCGATCGGGCTCCAGGCCGGTGCGGTGCCGGCGGTGCCCGACCCGACCAGCTCGACGCTGAAGGTCAGGATCGCGTGCAGACCGGCGGGCAGCTCCTCGTCCGCCCCGAGCCAGGGCATTTCGAGGTTGCGGGCCTCGTCGGTGCCCTCCATCGGCCTAAACTCGACGTCCGTCACGAGCATGGCGTCCGCCGCGGTGGGGGCGGCATCGGTGCCGTAGGCGGTCTCGGTCTTGATCAGGAGAGCCTTACTCTCCCAACGCAGCGGCTCGGCCATGGATCAGCCTTTCGGGTTGGTCTTGGAGGTGTCCGCCGGAGCGTCGGGCGCCGCGGTGGTCTTGGCCGGGGACTGCGGCGCGGGAGCCGGCGCCTCCTTGCGCGGTTCGGTGAAGGCGACGCGCTGCAGCGTGCCGTCCGGCTTGCGGACGAAGCTGCCGCCCGTCTTGGGGATGCTCATGGAGTGACCCTCAGCAGTTGCGACATGGAAAAATCGACCTGGTAGAAGGCGGTGCCTGCGTTGAGGCCGAGAAGGGCGCCGCGCTCGGCCGCGAACGGCCCCCAGGCGCCCGGCGCCTTCCACCCGGCAACGGCCCGAAGGACCAGGTCTTCGAGCTGGTCGACCTCGGGGATGCTGGCCTCGCCGGTGGCGTCGCCGGCGAACTCGACCACCAGGATGATGGCTAGGCGCCGGACCAGCTCCTGACTGTGCAGGCCGGTGGCGGACGTCGGCGGCCCGGCGCGGAAGCCGAGCGGCACGACGAATGCAGCGGTGCCGCCCTGGGGCAGGGAGCCGGCCTTGATCAGCGCCTCCAACTCACCCGCCCGCCCGATCCGGCCAGCCAGGCTCGGGATCGTCTCCGCGAGCCGCGCCATGACCTGGTCGACAACGGTCATGGCTGCCCCTCGGCCACGGCGAGCCAGTCCTCGGCCTGGGCGACGATCTCGGCCGTGTCGTCATCGTCGATCCCGAGATAGGGCCGTGCCGGGATGGTCACCGACGACGCGAAGCGCCAGCCCAGGTCGCCCGGCAGCTTGAAATGCAGCGCGCCCGCGGCTTTCGGGACGACGGTTCCGCCCAGCTGATGGATGCGGGCATACTCGGCGTCGCTACCCCACTCGACACCCTGGTTGTCGGCGACATGGGTGAGGCTTCCAAACAGCCGATTCGACAGGCGCAGGGTGTTGCCTCCTTCGATAAGGACGCGGAGGGGCTTGGGCCAGGGGCTGCCGTCCGGCGCCTGCTCGCGTTCGAACCGCATCTGGGTCGACACCACCATCGCGGCGCCGATGTTGTCGTAGAGGCCGCGCGCGTTCGTCATGCGCTCGGACACCCGGCCCAAGGCCGCCCGGACGACGGCGCTGTCGACATGCAGCGAAACGCCGGTCATCGGACGAAGTCCCGCAGGACCGCGTCGGTGAAGACCCGTGGCGAACTGGTCGAGACGCTACCGGAACCGCCGCTGCGCTCGGGCTCGATGCCGGCGAGGTCGAGGCGCTGCCGGCCGGCCGCGATGTCCTGTAGCGTCTTGATCGCGTCCCGGTAGTCGGCCGTGATCTTCTCGTCCGGCGCCTTGCGGTGGAGCTTGTAGATCGCGACGGACTCGGCCGTGTGGACCAGCAGCTTGGGCACCGAGGCGATCGGCAGCCGATACCGCGCGGCCAGGTAGCCGTCGATCGTCGCGTCGGCATCGGCGAGGGCATCCTCGACCGCTGCGACGTCGATCTGTCCGGTGGCCGGCTGGCCGCGGTCGGTCAACTGCACCAGCAGCTTGGTCCCGTACCGCGTCTCGAGGCCGGCCTGGGTGGCGTAGGTCACTTCGCCTTGCCCTTCCGGCCGGCATCGGCGGGAGCCGGGCCGACCCGATCGCCCAGGAGGATGGCGTCCTCCTCGGGCAGCTCGGGCAGCTGGTCGCCGATCTCGTAGCGGTGGCCGCGATACTTGATGGCGACCAGGGCGACGTGGCGTTGCGGGGTGATCTCGGCCATCAGCTGACAGCGTCCTGGATCAGGTAGCCGGCATACCCGGCGATCACCAGCTCGCGGACGCTCTCGCCCATCCGGACCCGCTCGCCGCCGCGGAGCCCGATGTCGGCATCGGGGCGCGAGCCCGCGACCTTGTCGCCCCACTGCGCAGTGGCCGCGAAGGTGAAGTCCGGGGCGCGGAACGAGAAGTTGCGGTTGCGGTAGATGAACGAGGCGTGGTTGCCCCAGACCTGCGACAGCGCGGCTGGCTGGCCCTTGCGGGCCGTGTTCAGCCGCGACTGGCCGACGATGATGTCTTCCAGCTCCAGCAGGTCGGCCACCGCCCGGCGCGTGGCCACCGCCTCGTCGCCGGAGTTGGCGTTGATCGCCTTCGCGATCTTCGGATGCCGCCGCAGCTTGGACCAGACCTTCTGGCCAAGGACGCCAATGTTCGGCCGCACCAGGCAGGCGTCGAGTCCGACGAGGATGTCATCGACCGGGTCGCTGCTCGGATCGTCCCAGCGGTCGGCCGCGGTGGCGAGCTGGATCTTGTTGCCGGCCGGATAGACGGCCGGGTTGAACAGCAGCCGGGCCGCGCGGACCTCGCGGCCGAGGGCGATGTAGTCCGTCAGCCGCTCGGTCGCATGGGTCCGCGGGTCGTAGCCCACGGTGGCGCCGATATCGATGTCCTCCTGTGGGATCGGGTCCTCCAGGCCGTGATCATCGACCGATCCTTCGCGCTCCTCGGCCCGGAACTCGATCTCGTTGGTCCGGCCGGTGCGGCCGACCTTGGTGTCGGTGACGTTGAAGCTCTCGTCGACCGGGTATTCCCACCACTTGAACAGCCGCGACGGCACGGTCGCGCGCGGCAGCACCTGGTCGGCGATGTACGCCTGGTTGCGGTAGCCCACCGCCACGGCGGAGAGCTTCGCGTCGACTGGAAACGGCGCCTGAATGGCCATAGGACCTCTCTTGGGGGGTTAGGCGGCGACGCCGCGATCGAGGAGAACGGAGCCGATGTCGCCGAGGACGCCGGTGGCCATCGCCTTGCCGATGATCCGGTTGCCGGAGGCGGCGACCACCGCCCGGCCCTGGGCGTCGGCAGTCAGGTCATCGTTCCGGGTGACGGGGCCGCCGTACTCGACCTCGGCGATGCCTGTCAGGACGATGTCACAGGACACGCCCGCGGCGCTGGCGCCGAGCATGTCGACCACGCCCAGCGACTTGTCGGCCGGCGCGGTCGCCAGGGCGACGGTGTCGTCGTCGGCGCCGAACTTGACGATGCGGTAGCCTTCGAAGGCGGCGGCGGCGAAGAAGGTCTTCACCAGACCATGGTTACGCACGGCGGGCCTCCCCGTTGGTGGTGACGTGATCGACCGCAGCCGCGAAGCTGACGGCGTCGCCCAGGGCGGCCCGGTCGGCCTGGTACTTCCTGGCCCGATCGGCGATCTGCTGGGCGTTCTCCTCGGCCGGTCGGCCGCCGGCCTCGGCCACCTCGCCAAACGCGACGGTGGGCGCCAGGCGGGAGAGGAACCGGCGGAAATAGCCGGCCGGTGTCTCCTTCTCGGCGCCATCGCCGGCGGCGAAGGCGACCGTCTCGCTGTCGTCCAGATGGGCCAAGAAGGCAGCGACCTCCGCCTTGTGGCCGGCCGGAACCCGGTTCTGGGCGACCAGAATGTCGATGAAGGCCGCGTCGGCCGCCTTGCGGCGCTCGGCATCCTGGGCGGCGAAGGCGGCGATCTGCCGATCCTTGTCCTGGCTCTCCTGGCGCAGCCGTTCCAGCTCCGCCTTGTCCGCATCGGACATCGGGGTCTCCGTGATGGTGGTGGTGTCGGTGGTGGGGGCGGCCGGCGCCGCGTAGGCGACCCGGCTTGCTGCAGGGTCATCGGACTTGGCCGCCTCCTCTGCGAGGAACTCCAAGTCCCAGGTCGGGATCACCTGGTCGGCCCTCTCCAGCCCTTCCTTCCCGATCATCCAATCCCGGATGCGGCGGAGGATGCTGGCGATGGTGCGCTCGGCCCAGGCGAACTCGACGGTGTCGGCCTCGTCCTCGGCGGCGAACCGCACTGGCGGCAGCCCTTCGACGGCCGGCGGGTGGGCGCCGAGGAAACCAACATGCTTGAGGTACCATGTGCCGGGGACCGGGTTGCCCTTGGCCTCGGGACGGTAGAAGCAAGCCGAGACATTCTCATACCGGCCGTCATTAACGAGCTGGGCGAAGGTGGCCTCGACCCGCTCCGGCACCACCCGCAGAGTGCCGCCAGAGGCTTCGACCTTGCCGACCCAGCCCCAGGCCGGATCTTCCATCTTGGGGTGGCCGATGACGAGCGGTGCCGGCCGGACGGCCGGGTCATAGGCAGCGGCCGACGCCGCCAGATCCGCCGCCGTGATCGTGACGCGGGCGCCGCTGGCATCCGTGCGGGTGCCGGCGCGGAAGGCGTCAAAGGGGTTGAGTGGGGCGTTGGGCAAAGGAACCTCGATCGGTGCGGGATCGAGGTCTGTGATAGGATGCGGCGCCGCCTGCGAATTGACCCGACGCCGTTGGGTCAGAGCCACCCTTCATCGCGGGGTCAGGCTGTCACCGCGCACCGAGCCTGTCCATCATCACTTAGCGTCGTCGCTAACGGGGGGCTAACGGCCCACCAGCGGCTCATCGCGGTTAGAGGGTGGTGTAGTTGCCCCACTGGATGACACCGCTCCTAGCGGGCACTATAGGACGTTCGAGTCGCGACGGCTTTCTACGGTCGGCGGGGGAGTCAAAGAAATTGCCATCACGCACGATATTTAGGGTGTTTGTCGCATCGCCGGGTGACGTTGATGCGGAGCGGAAGGCGGTCAACAGAGCGGTCGAGAAGGTAAACAGGCTAGTAGGAGAGCACCTAGAAATACAGATAGACGTGTGGGGCTGGGAGAAAGCTGGGCCTGGCTACACGCGCCCACAGTCCAAGATCAATGAGCGCCTGAACCAGAGCGACCTATTTCTAGGGATCCTTTGGCAACGCTGGGGAAGTCCTCCAGGCGGGTCAGATGGATATACATCGGGATTTGAAGAAGAATTTGAACTATTTAAAGCCCGGCGCGAGAAGGATGAAAATCTTGATTTATGGCTATATATCAAAGATCCGACAAAATCCGGAATAAAAGATCTGCCTCAATTGCAAAAAGTGCTTGATTTCAAGCGAAAAGTTGAGGGCTCTCAGATTATATTTTATAACAGATTTAGCAAGACAGCAGAATTTGAAGCCGCTCTGGAAGCTCATCTTGCCGAACTGCTATTTGCACGTAAGAAGGCGCCGATAGATGGAGCGCAAGGTCAGTCTCAGTTGCTCCTTCCGAGCGCCGCTCCGGACCGTGAAGCCGAAGCGTCAAGCTCCGCCGCGACCATTGGCGATGGCCTCACCTACGGTCCGTCTATGGAAGCGAGGGCACTGCTACTTCGCGTCGGTGACTTGATAGATCGAGGCGTTCTCGATCGCAGCGACGCCGAGCAGGTCCAGCCATCGGATGCGAGCAGATTCATGCTCCTTGGCGAAACTGTATTCTCTCACTCGTTCCATTCAATCGTCCTTCAGATCAATAAGATGCATTGGATCTACGGGAACCGGGAATCGTTCATTCCAAGTTCGGCCGAATGGAGAATGTTGGTTAGGTCGGGCGTCGCCGACGAAGTGGCGCCGGTCTGGTATTGGCTGCAGCGGCTAAACCAAGAGGAGTGCTTCAAGTATTTTTTCGGCATCGCTACAACTGATACCGAAGAGGTCCGCGCTGGGGCGGTGTGGCGCCTAAGAAGATATAGAGCTTCTCTCGACCCAGAGCAGATACAGTTATTGCTAAAATTTGCCGCAACCACGCGCAGTGTACGATTGCAGCGAGAGACTATTCTCTATGTTGCGGACCATGGATCTGATGAGCATCTTCCAATGCTTGAGACAATGAACTTGTTCAATAACTATGAGATAGCAAGCGCGATAAATCGTGCCAAAACACTTGTTCTGCTTCGTTCTGGTAGCCAGAAATTTGCGGAGGCGGTCTTGGATTTTTCCTTCACGCCCGTCCTGGAGAATGTCCCAGGCGTACATTTGTCAATAACCGCAGAGTCGGCGGCATCCTTATTAAAACATAGATCCGCCGAAGTCCGATATGAAGCTGCATTTATTTTGGATTATCACGGAAAGATGAGCGATGAAATTGCCAATCAGCTCACCAATGATCCGGATCTTGACGTACGATCTCTGGGATATTTGTTTCTAATCGAAAGGGGCATGAGATTTCCCGTAGATCATCTGGAGAAGGCTCTGAAGGTACAAACCACCTCTCTAATCACTCCATCCCGGAAGATGACTTTCGGCGACGTTGTCAGGAGCATGTTCTTAAAGATGCCTTTCTCCGAAGTTGAAGCAGAAATTGATTTTATCACCGACGTGGGCGCAATAGCATATGGTGTCCTGGCAGAAAGACATGACGTTGATTATTTTTCAGTAATGTTGAAAGATTTAGATTCAGATTTCGAAAGACTGAAGGATCGCGCTTTGGCTGATCTAGCTTCTGTGCAAAGTACGAGTGCGCGCGACTTCCATCACAAACTCAAGGAAGGTGTATACGACAATTTTCTCAAGAACCGATTCCGATTGGTTGCAGTTAGTGCAATAGCACTTCGTGGCGACCAATCTCACGTCAGATATCTTCGGGCCTTCGTCAAATCAGATGATCGGGAGCTCGCTTGCGCTGCTGGGGTCGCGATCGGACCTCTGGGCGATGAATCGGACATTCCGGCATTGATTGCAGCGGCTTCGAGCACTTGGAGTCAATCGGACATTGACAAACTCGCGGCAGTGATTGTTCGTCTGTCGAAAAAACCTGCTTTAATTATAGCAGCAGAATCGATATCCGTGAAACTCCGGGCAGCCATAGCGAAGATAATTCATCCCTGGAGCTACAAAGACGTACGAGATCATTGGATTGATCTCTTGAGATCTTCTGATTCTGATTTGCGTGTCTCCGTCGCCCGCAACATAGCTCGAATCATTCCGAAGTCAGAAGTCGTCACTATCCTAAATCGATATCTCAGTGAAGGATATTATTGGTTTGATGTCACTTCTATTTTGGATGAGTTGATTTATTCTTCCGCGAAACATTTACCTCTGCCGAACGGCGGATTGAATGAGCGCTCTCGCTGAGGTAATAGGAGCCCACGCGATGTCGCGCTATATTAATTTGCTGCCACGGCTGAGCCGCACCGCCCGGCATCGTTAAGGCGTGGGGCAGGCCGGGGGGCGGGTTCCCGGCCATAGTTATGGGCGCTGGTGCAGCAGCACGCCCGTGCGCTGGCGATCGAGATATGAGACCGTGTCTGGAGGGAACGCCGTTGCGCCGCTCCACCCCTGGTCCATCCAGCCAAAGGTCGCGATGCCACCCTTCCGGCCGTCCATGTCGAACCGCCGAATGTAGCGCCGGCGCAGCCGCCATCGCGGCGCAGCGCCTTTCGGGGCGATGTTCTGCCAGTCGGCCCAGATCTCATCGGGATCGAGAATGGCCATCGCCAGGGCCAGGATCTGTCGGTGGCGATCAAACTTGGTCACCTTCAGCTCGCCGCGGCTGTCGCGGAACAGCTCGTCCGAAAGGGTGATCCGCGATCCGCTTGGATCGCGCCAGACAACGGGCCGGCCTATGTCGGCGCCGAACGGCCGCAAGAAGGCCCGGACATACTCCTCCTCCCCTAGGCCGTCCTGCATTGACGCCACACCAGGGTCTCGCGGCGACGGCATTGGTGGAGGTGGAGACGCTGGAGCGGATACGTTTGGTGGCGGCAGCGGCTTGCGCAGCTCAGGCGGGGTAACGCCGCGCAGCCAGGAGTCGCCGGGGTTGTACCCGAAGCCGGTGTCGATGCCCTTGGGCGTCCAAACCGTCTCGATCGAGCCGTCCGGCGCGCGGACCTCGCGCGGTTCCATCTCGACCGCAGGCGGCTCCAGGGTGACCTTCAGGCCGAAGCGCTTGAGGTCGCGCTCCGACAGGCTCTGGGCATGGCACCGGCAATTCCAGCCGTTGGGCGGCCAATGGGTTTTCCACCAGGCGTGGTCGATCGGCAGGATGATGTCGTGCCAGGCGTAATGCTCCGGCCTGGTGCGCGCATCGTGGACATCGACATAGCGGGCATAGGGCCTGGTGGCCTTCAGCCGCTGGGCCTGCTGCCACCGGCCGGAGCTGTAGGCCATCCGGGTGTTCATCTCGAAGATGAGCCGGCTGCGCCAGTTCCGGCTGCCGTGATAGGCCCAGCCATGCTGCGCGACGATCCGATCGAAGTCCCCGCGGAAGGTCTCCAGCGTGCCGCCGGCCGAGATCGCGCGGTCCAGGGCCGCCCGGAAGTCGGACAGCAGCGCATCCGAGGTGGCTCCGGCGACGGTGAACGCGCGGGTGTGCGCCTGGTGCATCAGGTCCGACCAGCTGTTGGTCGGCAGGTTCACCTTGCTGCGGAAGTAGTCGATCGCCTCCGTGAAGTGGACCGGCGTCGCCGAGACCGGGACGGCTTCACCGGCCATCGAGCTGGTCGCCCATGCCGGTCAGCGCCGAAAGCGCCAAGCTGTCGCGCAGCAGCTCGGCCAGGCCGTCGATCGGCATGGTCGACTCCATCCGCGCCAGGCGCGCGGCGAACTGCACCGGGGTCTCGCGAAGGCGAATGGATTTGTCCAGCTCGGCCTTGATCGCGTCGATCATCTGGTCCAGCGCCGGGCCGGCTGCCTCCTCGACCTGGTCAACCAGATCGTCAGCGGGGTCGCGCTCGGCCGGAGCGGCGAAGGCGGCCGGCTGTGGCGTGGCGCCCGGCGCTGGCGCGATCTGGGGCTCGGGCCGGCCGACGAAGAACCACCGGCCCTTGGCCTGGTCGACAAACTCGGCCTTCGGGTCTTCAGGCTCATAGCCGGCCCGCCGCATCTTCTCGACATAGTCCACCGCCGCAACCCGCGCATCGGTCTCGGCCTTGTCGGTCTCCGCGTTCTCCTTGCGGTTCTCCGGCCGGGGGCGCCAGACGGTCGGCGGCGCCGCGTCCGGATAATTCGCCTCGGCCAGCCAAGTCAGCAGCTGGCCGTTCAGCGTGGCGGACAGCTCGTCGCAGTCGCCGTCGCAGAGATCCTCGCGGACCTCGTTGTGGGTCTGGCTGGCCGCCCGGCTGCCGGCCTGGCCGACATTGGTCGAGAGGGTCTCGCCGAGCACGGCCTCCGAGACCTGTTCGTCCAGGTAGCGGCAGAAGCCTTCATAGGTGTTGACGCCGGCGCCTTTAGCCGCGTCCAGCAGCTCGATCAGCGTGCCCTCGGGCACGGCAATGGCGCCGTCCTGGCCCAGGCCGATGAGCGCTTTGAGCAGCTCGCGGGGATCTTCACCGGGGCCGGCGGTGCCCTTGATGAAGGGCATGCCGAACCGCTCGCAGAACTTCGCCCAGAATTGGAGGCTATTTCGTTTGAAGTAGATCGGCCAAAACAAGCGATGGCCCAGGCCGAGGCCGTAGGGATCGAAGCTCGTGCCGAACCGGTGCACCAGGAACTTGCGCGGCGGCAGCGCGACGCCGTCGAGCTGGTTTTCCGGGGTCAGGAGCCGCAGCTCCCAATCCCGGTTGAACACGAAGCGGCGCGGGTCGCGGGCCTTGGCCTCGACCGGCACGGCAAAGCCGTCCCGCATCTGCCAGATCAGCTCGGAGACGGCGTAGCCCTTCAGCTGGGCGTCCAGCAGGTCCAGGCACAGCTTGTCGAAGGACAGGCCCCATTCACCGTCGAGGACGCGCTCCGCCAGCTTGGCCGCCTGCTTGTCGGCCCGCCGCGGCCCGCCCGGCGTCACCGACCATTCGCGAGCCACCACCGCCCGCTTGCGCTTGTCCAGCACGGCGCCGGCGCGCGGATCGCGCGCCAGATCCTCGTACAGCTTGAGGCCCTTGCCGACGCTGCGCTGGGCCAGGATGTCATCCTGCGGCCGGAGGGTGTCGCCCCAGCCGAGGATGGTGATGTCCAGCTTCGCGGTCGCGATCTCGCGGCTGCGAGTGACGGCCGGCGCCGTGGCGGGGGTGTCGGTCATGGCTGCTGGAATCCGTTGTGGATCTGCTCGTACGGCATTGGCCGCGGGCCGGCGCGCTGGATGCCAGCCGTCATGCGCATGCGCTTGAGGGCCAGGACCCAAAGCATTTCGAGGGCGTCCGGCCCGTCGTCATGATCGGCCTTGGGATAGTGGCGCAGCTGGTCGAGCAGCACCGTCTGGGACGGGTGGAACCGGATCAGGCCGTTGGCGACATGCGGCTGCAGGCTTTCGATGCGCAGCGCCTTGTCGGACTTGGTCACCACCGGCAAGGCCGGCACCGGGATGCTGCGTTGGGCGGATCGCCGGACCAGCTCGGTGCGGAAGAACTCCTGGAACTGGACAGCCTCGACCGCCCACGCCAGGCACCTGTATTCGCGCTGCAGGGCGATGACGTCTTCGATGATCTTGTCCGGCAGCCGCCGGGCGATCCGGGCCTCGACCACGTCGAGGATGCCGGTCTCCCGATTGAGGCCGCCGACCAGGAGGGCGGATGGGTCGCGCCCCCGATTCTGCTTGCCCAGGGACGGGTCGCAGGCGCCGAACATCATCCAATGCCCGAGGCGGTTGACCCAGAACGTCACCTTGCCGAACAGCGCGTCCTCGCTGCTGACCGGGTCGTTCTGATACTCGCAATCGAACGGGCCGACCTTGATGCGGACCCGGATCTTCATCAGCTTGACGAAGGGCTGGACGGTCGGCCACAGCACCTCGGCGCCGGCGTCCATCAGCTCCCGGTTCTCGGCATAGAAGGCGTCCGCCGCCGCCTCGCCGTCGTTGCGAAGAACCTCCTCCCACCGTTCCCACAGGTCCATCCGGTCGGGCCAGCGTCCGATTGCGCGGAACACCGTGGCCCGCCACAGCGGGTTCCGCAGCTTGCGCGCCAGCACCGCGTCGTAGTGCAGGATGGTGCCGACATAGATGATGTCCATGGAGCCGTCCGGCGGCCCCAGCGGCTCGACGGCCTTGTCGATCCAGGCTTCGAGCTTGTCGCGCTGCTCCGGGCTGCGGACATTCTCGTCGTTCTCCAGATCGTCCAGCCAGCACAGATCCGGCCGGTAGGCCCCGTGGCGCACGCCGCGGAGGCGCTTGCCGCTGCCGAACGCCTGCACCTTGACCTGGTTACGGGTGACGATGACGCCGACCTGCCACACCCGGCCCTGGCCCACCGCATCGGGGAAGTCCTGCGCCAGGCGCGGATTGACCTCCAGCTCGACCTTGATCCCTTCGAGGATGGCGGCGGCCTGGTCGCTGGCGTCCGACATCACCACGGGGAAGCGCTTGTACCCATGAACGATGCACCAGAGGATGAACATCTGGCCGTGCGTCGTCTTGGCGTTGCCGCGCGGCGCCGCGATGGCCTCGCGCGCGCCGGCCGTCTTCGCCGGGTTGTGGATCAGGCCCGGCAGCGTGGCATAGAGCCAAGTGTGGAAGCCGCTGGCCGCGCTGGTGACGTAGTGCGGGAAGTAGGTGGCGCAGAAGTAGTCGAAATCGACCGCTGCCCGCTTCTTGCGCTCCCGCTGTGCCACGGGGTCGGGGCTGAAGCCCTGGACCTTGTTATCGATCTCCTGGCGGATCTCGGCGGACAGCGCCGCCATCGCCGCCAGGAAGTCGGCTTGCTTCGCTTGCTTGGAGGCGGACTTCGCCATCGCCTCACCCGTAGCGCTCGGCAACGTGGCCTGCGAACGGCTCCAGCACCTCGGCCAGGGCCTCGGCGTGCTGCGGGAACTTCTCGCGCACGAACACCGCCAGCAGCTGCAGCAGCTCGGTGGCGACGGCGTAGCGGCCGAGATCCGGGGCCGCCTTGGCCACGGCCGCCATCGTCTTGTGGAAGGCGTCGGACAGGCGGCTGATGGCCTCGGCCTTGTCCAGCGCCGGGATGTCGGCCGACTCCTTCAGCTGCTCCATCGTGACCTGGTGCACGGTCAGGTAGTCGGCCAGCACGATCTGGGCGATCATCCCGGCGCCGGAGGTGGACAGGGCCGCGGCGCCGCGCGCCTTGTCCCAATCGTCGCCGATGGCTGCGGCCAGGCTCTTCCATCGCCGGACGGTCGCCACTGCAACGTCGTGCTTGGCCGCGGCCTGCTCCAGCGACAGGCGCTCGTAGATGTAGGAGCCGCGGACGGCGGTCTTGATCTCCTGGGCGTGGGCCATGCTCAGCGCTCCAGGATCGAGCGGGCGGCCAGCGCCCCGGCGCGCAGGGCGGCGCCATAGGACGGCTTGCGCACGCCGGGCACCACCTCCCGGCCGGCGGCGACGTCGGCGCCCCGGCTGGTCAGCACCAGCATGGCGTCGGTGGCGCTGGCGTCGAGCAGGCCGGCGTCGACCAGGAACGAGACGTCCGCCTCGACCTGGGATCGGCTGGCCGACATCGCGAGGCTGGCCAGGCGCGAGCAGAGCCAGTCGAGGTTGGCGAGCGGAGCCACGCCCGGCCAGGTGCGACGCCCCTCGGCCACCTCCGCCCCCCGTTCGGTCAACGCCAGGATGTCGACGCCACTCTGGTCCCGGCCCGTGGCGGCCAATCCGTGGTCCGCCAGCCAGGCGCCATGCGCCAGCACCTTGTCGCGGAGGATCGGCGCGCCGGCATCGGCGGAGAGATCGCGCAGCAGGGAGATGTTGCCCGCTCCCTGCGGCAGCAGCACCAGCAGGGCCAGGATGAGCAGGCGCTCGCGCTCCTCGGCCGGCAGGTCGGTGAGGCAGCGCAGAATGGCGAGGCGGCGATGCTCGGCCAGGCGCTCGGCAAGCGGGATCATCGTTCACCTCGGCCCAGAAGGTGGTTGGTCAGCATGCCGAGCTGGTCGGCAATCGACGCGAGCTGGCCGGTGTGGCTCTCGGACTTCGCGTTGAGCTTCTCGATGCTGGCGTTCTGGAGCGCCAGGCCGGCCTGGAGCGCCTTCATGTCGTCGCTGGTCGGCATGTGCCGCATGCGCTCCTCGATCAGGTCCGTCCGGCGTTCGAAGACGCCGGCGCGCTGGTCAACTCGGTCGACCTCGCCATCCAGCCGCTTGGCGAGATCGGAGACGGACGCGACGACGGCCGTCATCTGTTCCTGGGTCGCGAAGCGCTGGCGCAGCAACAGCAGCGCCAGGGCGACGAGGATCGAGATCAGGGTGGTGACCCACAGCCAATGCCGGGGCACCAGGTCGAGCAGCTCCGACATCACCGTCCCTCGGTCTCGATCGACGCCTGGCACGGCGTGCAGCGCCTGGCCCAGGGGGCGGCCCGGCGCCGGGCCAGGGGAATCGGCTCGCCACAGCCCTCGCAATCGCGCGGCCCGGTATCCTCGGCCTCCGCTTCGCGCCGGCGGCGGCTCCGGTGCGGATCGAGCGCCTCCGATTGGAAGCGCTCGACCAGCTCGGCCGCGCGGTCGATGTCGTCAGCCACGGCACGCCTGCAGCTGCTGGTCGAGGCGCTTGAGATCCTGGTACCAGGCGCGGGTCGCGGGCTTGGGCGGGGGTGCCGCGAACTCGTCCGCGACGCCGGGGCCGGCCGGCGGGAAGGCCGGGCAGACGCTAGCGCCGCTGCCGCAGCCAGCCGTCAAGCTCGTCATCAGGCACATCAGGGCGGGAAGCGATTTCATTCTGGGTCGCCAGGGTCTCGGCGTTGCGTTTGGCTTCGGCGCCCTGGGCGGCCTGCCAGGTGATGAACGGGACCAGCAGGGCCTTCACCAGCTCCACCAGCCCCTTGATAAGGTCGGTGATCACACCGCGGCCGGGACGAGCCCGCCGGCCGGGCTCGCGACCGATCCGGCCGCGGGTTTTTCGCGGGTCAGTCGGAACAGCCCCTCCAGCAGCAATCGAACCTCGTCCGGAGACGCCCCGAGGCGCTTGATCGCCCCGCGGGCGTTGGACTGCACATAGGTCAGGGCGCCGGCGATAATCTCGCTCTTCACGTCGACACTGCTGATGTCGTCCTTGAGCTGACCCTCGGCCCATTCGAAGCCGCGGAGCGCCGTAGCATGGAGGTAATCGCGCGCCTGCACGGCGAGATCCTCGGCCTTGCTGTTGCCAGCCAGGTGCAGCCAGCGCAGCACCAGGCCGGCGCCCGCCGAGATCAGGACATCGATCACCACCATCAGGTACTCGCGCGCCAGCGCCGCGGTCGGCGAGAAATCAACCGTGGTCCCGTCGCCGGCGACGGCCGCAGTGCCGGAGATGATGAGGGCGAGGACGAGCAGCGCGACGAACGCCGCCCAGATGGCCGTGGGCCGCAGGGAGATCATTTACGCTCCTTGGGGGTGGTGGTGTCGGACAGGGAGCCGCCGCCGCGGACATAGAAGTCGAGCAGCACCCCGAGCTTGTGTTCGCGCTGGCCGTATCCGGCGCCGGGGAGGCTGGCCCAGATGGTGCGGCAGCGGTCGATCGCCTCAGCGATGCGGCCCTGGTGGATCAAATCCACGGCGCGCCGGCCTCGGATCAGCTCGACCGCGGCGAGGTCCTGGGACTCTGGCGTGAAATCGGGCAGGCGCAGCCGCTTCGCCAGTTCATCCCAGGTGCGGGCGAGGAACTGGTACCGACCTGCGGCGCTCGACCTGACCTTGTATCGGGGCAGCCAGACCACCTTGCGGGGATGGTCCGCATAGTCTTCCAGCAACGTCCCGCCGACGATGACGTTGTAGCCGTTGTCGCTGCCCGCGATCGTGCTGGTGCCCTCGGAATAGGCCAGCATGTCGAGGAACGCGGCAAGGTTGGCGGATCCGAGTTCAAAGGGCGACAGGCGCGGCATGGTCGGGCACAGCTCCGCAGGGAGGGCGGCTCGGCCGCCTGGTGCCCGAATAAGAACGCCGCCTCGGGGGCGGCGAATTGACCCTACGGCGTTGGGTCAGGGGTGCGCTGTGGCGGAATACATTACGATGCTGATGTCGGGTCGCCAAACAAATCGCCCTGCCGGGCGTCGCCTTGCCCCCGCCGGAGGCGCACCCGGCGGACCCATTCCTCCGTGCATCCCAGGTCGCGCGCGCATGCCCTGGTCGCGCCGGGATGGTTCAGGATCTCGCGCATGAGGGCGCTCTCCCCGACTGCGCGCGGGATCAGCTTGTGGCCTGGTCCGTGCAGCTCGGCCAGCACGCGGGTCGCCGCGAGGCCGATGATGCCGACCAGCGGCGAGGTTGGCCGGACATGGTCTAGGCTCGGGATATAGCGCTTGCCGCCACCCCAGACTTTCGCCAGGGCGCGTGCCTCCTTGGCGTAGCCGCGAACGGCCAGGTCGTACAGCAGGCCGGGGAAATACTCCGGCGTGAACGTCTCGCTCATGCCGGCCCCCTGGCGCAGAGGTCCAGCAGCGGTGCCGGCGCGGGCGTTAGCGGGGCACGCTTCTGCGGCGCGCTAACGGCATCGTCACCGAACTCAAACTTGTCGGCTTCCTTGCCCCAGGTCGCCCAGCCCTTCCGGCGCTGACGGCCGAATAGCTCGACGTAGGGGCCGGCCGAGAGCGCCTCGGCCATGTCGTACACCTGGTCGGGCTTGCGGCTATGGCCCCGGATCGGCGCCACGATCAGGTTGCGGACGGATTTGGAGAGGGTTTCGGGGTTGCCCGTGGTGCCGAGGAGCAGCACCTCCGAGGCGGAGCGGAAGATGTAGCCGGAGCCGAAGGCCCAGCCCCGGTTGCGGGCTGAGCGCTTCGCCCAGGCCGCCCCGGTCTTATAATCGAAGCCCCAGGCCGACATGACCTGCAGGGCATCCGGCAGCATCGGGAACGTCGCCCACATCAGGCAGATGGCGTCCCGCCCGGCCAGGCGTCCGGCGTTGAGCGCGGCGATGTCCTCGGTCGGCATGCAATCGTAGTGGGCCTGCGCCGATTTGCTCTGGCCCTTCTCGCTATAGGTCTCGTACAGCCATGGCGGATCAGCCAGCAGCAGGCCGTATCCGAACATCTGCAGAGAGCCGAAGGGCCAGGGGGTCATTGGGACCTCCGGCTGCCAATAAGATGCGTTACGAGATAGGATTGCGGAGACTGCGCTAGGGGGGATGCTATGACGGCCGAAGAATTGGCGAATGTAACGACATGGGCGGCTGTAGTAGCTGCCGCGGCGACGGTGGTGCAGGCATGGATGGCGATCAGCACGCTGCTCGCCGCGAAGCAGACGTACGCGAATGACCGTGCCATGTTTGAAGCTGAGCGCGCCGAGCGAGAGCAGGAGCGCCGGGAACGTCGTGCTGATGAAGAGCGGCGACGATCCGAGGAGCGGGCGAAGCAAGAAGCGGAGCGCCGTTCGTCCATGCGCATTACGGCGTTTGCTGCAATCGCAGAGATCAACGATGCTTTGCCCGGCATCGACGCCAACCTTACGAATCTACTGCAACGCGCAAAGGCGGCAAGCGAGGGCAGAACCATCATGTTCAGCCCGACGGAAGTCATTTTCCCGGATCTGCGCTGCCTCGCGGGAGCCGAGCACATGTTCGAGTTTGGAGAGGATGTCGGAAAGCAAACGATCGATTTGGCGTTGCAAATAAACCGATACAACCGAGCGATCAGCTTGTTGGCGCATTCAATTGATGGCGGGAACGCATCCTGGATCGGGGCGCAGCTTGAACCGATAAGGAACGATTTGCTTAGCTGGCGAGATACGGTTGCCGAGCGGTCTGGGGTCGACGGTCGCAGCTGAGCTAAGGAGCACCTACGCATGCTCGGATTTGCCTCGCTTCGCCTTCTGCCGCTGCACGCCCTTGATCGCCTCGATCACCCTGGTGGCGTCATTGACGGTCAGCATGTCGGGATCGGGGATCACGTCGTCGGCCAAGCCGAGGACGTGGCGGATCATGGAACGGAGGGAGGTCTCCGATTTCTCGCGGCTGGCGGCTTTCCACAGCACCCGGATCAGCTTGCCGGTTGGGGTCCGCCCGAACCGCAGCTTTGAGGTCGGTTTCCAGCCCCGCGCCTTAAAATCCTTGATCACCTGAACCAGCTGGCCGTCGCTCAGCTCAGCGGCGCTGGCTCGACCAGCTACGCGCTCCAGCACGGTGCGGTAGGTGCCGTCGTCCAGCCCTAGCTGTTTCTTGGCGATATGGATTTGGGCCAGCAGCTCCCGGCGGCTCATGGCCCGTCCTCGCCTACCAGCTCAACAATGCGATTCCGCGGGACGTCCGCTGCCCACAGCAAGTCTGAGAGCCGCTCCCGCGCGTCGGTGCGCCCGTCGATCAGCGGAAACTCGCGGGCGAACTGGAACGTCGTGTGAGCCGTCCGCGCTGCAGCGAACCCATCGCGCCAGGCGGCGTAGCTGTCCGGCTCGGCGTGCCCGGAATGGGGATTGTCGCTGGCCAGCAGGCCATCCGCCCAGGCAGCGACGCCCGCCAGTCCCGGCGCCGGCCAGCGGTCGAGAAGCGGCCGGCCGGAGCTCGGGCAATAGGGCAGATCTGTCATTGCAGCAGCCCCGTCACGGGCGCCGTGGCAGTGCCAACGCCAGCCTCGATCGTGATTGCGGCCCCCGCCGCGGCTCCGGCGAGCTTCGCCTCGGTGTACCGGGCCTTGGATTTCGCCAGGGGCCGCATGTCGCGAAGATGGAGCTGGCCGGACAGCTGTGCCCACAGCGCGTTCCGGCGGGCCACGATTGTCTTCGCCGCGATCGAGGGAGGATCGGGATAGCGGCGCCAGAGACCCGCCCACAGGCTCTGCCGCAGGCGTTCGGCAAGCCCCTCCTCGAATGCCCTCAGGGCGGCTGATCGGGTCCGTGCCGTGCGGCGGCGACGATACTCAGGCGAGGCCATGAAGGCGCGGCGCGCATCGGCCACAGCCCGCGCAATCACGTCGTGGACGTACTCCGCCACCAGCACGTCAGCTTCGCGCCCGTAATACACGACCTCCCGCTTCTGATCCGGGCTCAGGTCGGTATAGGAGACGCAGCGGGCGAAGTCGGCCACCGCGCCCCAGATCCTGTCGATTGGCGACCGGCGCTTGAGCAGCCGCTCACGGTGGTCGGCCATGGCCATGGCGTCGAGGTCGGCCTCGCTCAAGCCATGCTTGGCCAGGATCTCCGCCATCTTGTCGGCGGCGGCGGCGGCCTCGGCCTCGCTGCAGCCGTTCTCGACCGTCATGCGGCGCAGGGCTTCGAGCTTGCCGCGGAGGGCTTCCAGATTGCCCTTGTGCTCGGGGGAATAGCCGGTCATGGACGCACCTCGATCTCGCCCCAGAGTTGGCGGAGAAGCGGCCCGAACTCGGCCCGCACCCTGTCGGCGTGGAACCTGGAGGGGGCGACCACGATCCGCAGATCGCCCTCCTGCTCAAGCCGCAGCGGTCGGAACCAGCTGGACCATTTCTTGATGCCCACGCGGTCAACCAGGCCCGCGAATGGATGGACGCCGGTGTCCGGCAGCGAGGCCGGCGGCGGCTCGGCCGCCTCCTCGGCGGGCACGTAGTCCCGCCAGCAGTCGTCAGCGAGGAACGTCGAAGCCAGCAAGGTGTACTTCGGGTCGGCCTTCGCAGCCCGTCGTTCAGCGGCATAGGCTCTGGCGGCCGCGGTCAATTCCTCAGCCGTCGCGGAGCCGGCTTTGATGAGGGCGTTGAACCGCCTCCTGGCGCGCTCGCGCGGGCTCGGCCGGCGCGGTGGAAAGGCGGCCCAGAAGGCATCGAAGACGGGATCGTCAGGGGGCTTACGGGGCATCGGTGGACTCCGGCGCCGAGACGGGCGCGCCGGCCGCCAGCGACGTCAGCACGTCGTCTCGGACCAGCACGAAGCCGTTCGGGATCTCAGGGGTGGGCAAAGGTGGCCGTGCCGCCGGCGACGGCAGGCCGCGGATGACGACGTTGAACAGGGCGGCGATGTCCGGCCTCGCGATGCCGGCGCCCTCCATGATCTCCACGACCCCCGACACCAGCGCCCGCGCATCATCGGACGTGATAGCCATGTCGGGGACCGACCGGGCCGGCGTCGAGATGCGCATGAGCGCCGCGGCGAGGGTGAACACGGTCTCGTTCGCGGCCGACTTCGCCGACCGCGACAGGCCGCGGGTCTGCTGAAAGATCCGGTTGAGCCTGGCAAGGCACAGTGCCGCTTCGAGACCGTTCATCGCCGGCCTCCTAGCGGTCGCCGGCGTCGGCGCGATCGGCCCGGAACCGGGCCGCGCGCCGCCAGGTGGCGGACTCCTCCCGCGCCTCCTGCCGGCCGCCGATATGGGCCAGCACGCGCCCCAGGTCGGAGCCGTAGCGCGAGAAGGCGGCAGCGAGGTCGTCGCGGCTGCACCGCTTAATGAGGCAGGCGAGCTGGACTCCCTTGCCCTGCTCGGCCCGTTCGAGGGCGCGTCGGATTTCACTGGTGGAGATGGGGGCAGGACGGCGAGGCATGGTCGCTCCTATTGGCCGCGCCGCTCCGCCAGGTCGGCGGAGAGGACGAAGGTCGGCTCGACGGTGGGCAGGGGGACGCGGCGGAGGATCTCCAGCGCGCGGCTCTGGCGCGAATGGCGGCGCAGATAGCCGCGGTCGACCAGCGTCGTGATGAGCCGATGGATCGCGCCCTTGGATCGGAGGTCCAGCTCGTCGGCTAGCTCCTGATACGACGGGCAAACTCCCGACTGATCCATCAGCTCCTGGATGACGCGCATGCAGTCGGCCTGGTTCGGGGTCAGGCCCATCCCGGCGGACAGGGGATCGAGAGCGAGGTCAGTCATGGCGGCGCTCGACCGGCACCGGGCCGGACCCGTGGGGGCTAAAGCCATCGTCCTCATCCCTCTCGCGGGCGAGGAAGGCGTCGACCTCCCGGTCGGTCATGAACCGCCAGGCGCCGATCGCCTTGACCGGGGCTTTCAAATGGGCCTGGCACATCGCCAGGAAGGCGACCGGATCCGCCGGGCGTGGAATCGGAGGCAGGTACTGGAGGTTCGGGATCTCGATCGTCACTTCCTCACCGGCCGCGCCGACCAGGAAGAGGCGAACGCTGGCGCGGACGCCTTCGGGCAAAATCATCGTCATGGGGCCGCTCGGTCGAGGGTGCCCAGGCCCACGAAATGCGGGCCATAGAGCACGAGGGAGAGGAGTGCGATGAGGATCAGGATCTCAGCGAGGAACTGCCGGCGGATCACAGTGACCCCGTGCAGCCAATAGGCGTGCCAGGCGAGGCCAGCGACGACACCGGAGAGGCCGACGACCCAGACCACGAGGAACAGAAGGCCGAGGAGCTTCATCGACCCGCCCCCCGCCGGCTGAGCCATGCCGCGGCGAGCGCGTGCATCTGGCGACCGATCGGCATCCGGACGTCACGCCCGTCGAGGATCGCCCAGGCGATGCGGTCGGCGGTGGCGTCATCGACCACCGTCGCGACGTCCCCATCGGGAGTTTTGTCCACGATGCCGGACAGAGTCTCGTTGCCGTTCAGCGCCGTGACCGCGAACCGAGAGTCGCTGAGTTGGCGGTAGGTTTGGACGATGCCGCGGACCGTACCATGCCCAGCCAGCTGAAAGCTGACCTCGCTGCCGATAAGGCGGGACGTCACGGCACGATCCCCGCGGCTTGCAGGCGCTGCGCGAGGTCCAGCGTCCTTTCCGAGACGTTGACGGTGGGCCGGCCCTCCAGCTCGACGGCTGCCGTTTCCATCGCCTGCAGGGTTTTGACCATCCGCTCGACGTCGGCGATGGTCAGGGGCATGCGGGTTTCAAGCCGGGTGTCGAGCATGCGCCGCAGCACATGCAGCTCACTCGAAAGAGGCGATACGAGCCGAGACATCTGAACTCTCCTCCTGAGGTTTCTTGGGGCAGGCTTGGCAGGCGCGCCAATGGGCGGCGGCATGCGGGGCATGGGTGGGACAAGGGCCGAGCGCCTGGCGGCAGCGGTCCCGCTGCACCTGTTCGCCGACAAACGGGCATTCCACCTGGTCGAGGGCGGCCAGCACCGCCGCCTCGAACCGGCCGGTGTCGGCGGCCGGGTACTTGCCGGACAGAGCCAGGGACACCGCCGTCCGGCTCCGGCCGATGACGTTGGCCACGGCCTGGATGCTGCCGCGCCGCTTTGCTTCGGCCCGCAGCAGCGCCAGCACGGCGGGATCAATCGGCCTGGACATCGGCGGTCACCGTCTGGCCCAGGTTGCGGTCGAAGATCGACCCATCGCGCCGCACCAGGGGGCTCGCGGGGCCGGTGTCTCGGACCAGGCGATAGCGCCTCTGGCCGGAGTTGGGACGAGCGGCGACCTTGACGCGGCCGGTCAGCGGCACGAGGTAGCCGACGGCCACTAGCCGGGCGACGTAGCGGCGTATCGAGTTCTCCAGCGCTTTCCGGTCGCTGTCCGGCTGCGCGACGGCCACGGCAAGGTCGGCGCGACAGAACTTGCCGAGCTGCCGCATGGCGGCCCAGATCCGGTTCCGATCGGTCGCGTCCCAGGCACCGCCGGTGCTGCAGGGGGCCGCCACCAGCATCAGGGGCTCGGCATCCTCGGAACGGCCGCGCTCGGTCAGCCGGTAGCAGCCCTCCGACGCGCGCTCGATCAGCCCGGCGGCATAGGCCCGCCGCAGGTCATTGCAGGCATCGCGGTAGCTCTTCCCCAGGAGATCGGGCAGCTGGTCGATGTGGACGCAGGTACCGGGGGCCGCGAGGGCTTCCAGAAGCACGTGCATCAGGACACCACCACCGGCGCGCCGGTCTCACGGCTGTGCAGCAACACCTGGCCGCGCATGGCATCCACGCCGACCGCGGCGCCGCCCTGGCGCAGGCCGAAGCGCTCGATCGAAGCCACGGCCTCTTTCAGCTCGCGGATGTAGCCGCCGCTGGCCCGATGCGTGTGGGCGACCAGATCGTCCTTGACCTCGACCTCGCTGATGCCGGCGATCACAGCCCGCACATCGTCCAGGGACAGGGGCTTGAACTCGACCTTCTGACTGATGCGCGACGCCACCTGGGGATAGCGGTCCAGCCGCTTCCTGATTCGGTCCATTCCCACCAGCACGGTCGGGATTTCGAGGTGGTCGGTGATGTCGCGGATGCCCTCGACCACGTCCCGGCCGGCCGCAACGGCGTGGTCGGCCTCATCGATCAGGATCACCGTGGTGGCGTGCCCCATGCGGGCTGCCTGAGCCTGGCGGGCCGTCAGCGCGGCGACCACCGCGTCGAAGAGCTTCGCCGTGTCGCGCGTCTGGGCCGGCCGGCCGGTGGCGGCGGCATACATGTCCCTGAGGCACCAGCTGTGGGTCCAGCCTTGCTTGGCGCGGACATGGATCGCCTTGTTCTGGACACCCCACCAGACCGCCGTCCCGGTCTTGCCTAGGCCGGGCTCGCCGTCCACCAGCATGAGGCAGCTTTCCGACGCACCGCGGTTCTTGAGCGCCTCGAAGGCGCCCAGCCAGGCCGTGACATTGGAGACTCTCGGGATAAATGCGGGCTTCATCAGGCAGCCTCTCTGCACAGGGTTTTCAGCGCCTCGACGTCGATCGAGCAGGCGTCGAGCAGCAGCAGGAAGTGAGGGTCGGCCAGGCGCGGCCTCAGCCACGCCAGGTCGGCGGAGGTCGCCTGGCCGGGATTGACGGCCAGCCAGGCGGCGAAGTCGTGATCGGTGCCGAAGATGGGCCGCGTGGGAGCCTCGGCGGCGTTAGCGGGGGCCGGCGTCGGCGCCGCGCTAACGGTCTCCATCGCGTCGAGCTGCTGGCGGGCCGCGTTCAGGAAGAACTCGTCCACCGTCGTGCGGGAGGCATGCTCGATCAGCACCGGGCCGCCGTTCAGCTCGGCCTCGACCACCGCCAGATCGCGGTTGAGGCGGTCACGCCGGCCCTTGGTGCGGATCTGCTGCTCCCGCTCGGCGCGGGTCAGCGCGGGCATGTACGGCACCTTGTTGCCGTCCAGCCTGGCCACGCCGATCAGGCGCCCTGCCTGGTCACGGACCCAGACCTGGCTGGCGTCGTGCAGGTCGAATCCGACCTGGACGGTCTCGCCATGGTGATGCTCCAGGTCCCGCAGGAAGTAGATGTTGGTCCACAGCTCGACCTGGCCGCGCCGTGCCACGCGCTCGACGGTCGGGCGGAACAGATCCGCCGCCTCCTCCGGCGCCAGGCGATCGATCATCGTGTCGGGCTGGTCGCGGAGGAGCTTCTCCCACCGGTCCAGCGGCGACATGCCCAGCTCGCTGTGGCGCCGGCCGTTGTAGGCGGCGACATGGGCGCCGACATAGGTCCGAAAGTCGTCAAACGACATCAGCAGGCGGGACCGGCCGATCATCTTGATATCGGCGCGGGTCAGCTTGTGGACGCGGTGCTTCGCCTCCTCGTCCATCTTGGCGCCGATATAGGTCGGCAGCTCCCTGGCCGCGCGGACCAGGCAGGACTGGTGGACGCGCTCGACCACGCCGCGGGCCTGCGAGCTGTAGGGAAGCGAGTTTTCCTTGTGGACGCCGAGCCGGGCCAGGAAGCCGGTGTGCGGGCCGTCGAAATAGGCGTTGTTGAAGCCCTTGCCGCGATCGACGTACCACAGCGCCGGCACGCCCCACGTCTCGCAGGCGTGGCGCAGGGCATCGGCGACGCCCCATGTGTTCTCAACGATGCCGATCGACCAGCCGACGATGACGCGGGTCGCGACGTCGACCACCATCGTGACCTCGGGCCGGAAGGGCTGGCCATGGACCGGGTGCGCCACCTCGGCATCGAAGGTGTGGCCGTCAGCGACGTAGATGGCGGTCGGCCAGAGGTCGCCGAAGTCGCGCGTCACATAGGCCCGCATCGTCTTGAGCTGGCGCGGCCCGACCCGGCCGCGGTTGCGGTCGACCACCGACATTTGGCGCAGGAACCGCTTGACCTGGTCGTAGCTCGGCGCCGCGACATTGGCGGGCAGCAGCTCGCCGAGCCGCTCCAGGCAATGGGCGATGGACATTTTCTGGGGCTGTGCCCAGAGGCGCCAGAACGAGGGCACCCACTCCGGCACCACTGGCCGGGCCGGGGCGGCGTCGCGCGGGGCCAGGGCGACGGCCCCGGTGGTGTCCCGCTCCTTGAACCAGTTGTAGACCGTGGCTCGGCACAGGGTCCGCCCACCGCCCTTCCCGGCGCGGGCATTGGCGAGCGGCACGGCAGCGGCGAGGTCAGGACGCAGCGCCCCATCACGCGCCATGCCAACCAGGGTTTCGACAGCCTTCCCCCGGGTCAGACCGGCGGCGAGCTGGAGGCGCTCAACTTCGGCGAGCAGGGTCGCACGCGCGTCCATCGTCTCGCGCTGCCAAGCCTTGAGACGGTCGGCGCGAGCCGGTGCCGGCACAGACGCAGCCGGTGCCATAACCGGATCCTGCAGCGCTCGCCGAGCAAGAGCCCTTCGAGCAGCATCGGGAAGCGCCGAAATCGGGTAGGCATAGGCTGGTCGACCTCCGGTCGAATCCTGCCTAATCGCGGGCGCCCCGATGCGGGACAGGTACTTCCGGATGTTGCGCTCGCTGGTGGCCAGACCTGGCAGCTTGAGATCCGCGATTTCGCGAGCGGTTAGGAATCGCTCGTTCATCGGCCGCCCACCCGAACAGAGCGGCGCAGGCGCGCCTGACGCCGCGAGAGTTCAGCCTTCTCCTCCTCCAGGATGCCCATTTCGACATACGGGAGATGGCGCCGATCTATCAGCGCCACGCCGAACTGCTCCAGGCCGATGGACAACAGACGGGCATCGCCAGTGACATGCGCCAGCGCGATCAGACGCGGCCAGCTGATCACGTGGGAGTCTCGCGCGGGGCTTGCGTAGGCGTCGAGCATCGCCTCGCTGACCGTCGCGCCTAGGTAGCTCGACATAGCCTCAGCCACCTTCGCGCGGCTCCGGCCACACGCCTTAAGGCTGGTCGAAATGGCACGACACAATTGTCCGTTGAGCGTCGCCGCTCGGACGTCCTCTGGTGCATAGGCGATCTCGGCCGAGCTAGGCGCGGCGCCGAACAGGTCGGCTACTGCGCCTGGCTTGTTCACGCCAGCCTCCGCAATTGACGTTCGGCGGCGTCACGGCCCGTGCTACGGTTCCATGGTCGTGATTGCGGCAGCCGTCGGCCTTCGGGCGTGAACCGATCCGGGAACAATGCCTGGACGGAGATCCCCAGCTCCTCGGCGATCGCGATCTCGATGCGCTCGGACGGCGCCATGAGGGCGATCGAGCAGGACTGGTGGCTTACCCCCAGCCTGTCGGCGATCTTCCGCAGGCTCGACCCGCGCAGGCGAAGTTGACCCACGATCCAAACCCGCCGCTCGGCGGGTTCTTTCGGAATGTTCATGCTTGAGGCCGCGTCTGACATGGCAAGCAAGGTAGGACACATGTGTCCAGGTGTCGAGGACAAAAACGTCCATCCGAAAGGTGATGAGCGGCCTGTTTTGTCCTGCGGCAGAAATCCGAGACAAATCAGTCTCTTGCGCGCTTTCGGGCACGCGCACTGAAATGTCGGACGCTGAGACCAAAAGCGAGCAGGCCTTTAGGGCGCGGCTACAGCAGCTGGTTCGGGACTTGGGCGGTCAGTCAGCCGCAGCGGCGCTGACGGACAAATCCGTCAAGCAGATTAGTCGCTACCTTTCAGGGGAGAGCGAGCCGCCCTGGACATTTGTGTCCTTGATCGCGGAACGGGCAGGGCGATCCATCGAATGGCTTGCGACTGGCCGGGAGCCCAGCGAAGCAGCGCCGTCCCGTCATGGCGTGGTTCCGGAGCCGGACGAGGTACTGGTGCCACTCTACGACGTTGCCGTAGCGGCGGGCAGCGGGAGATTGATAGACGACGCGTATGTCGTTGAGCATCTCCCGCTGCCGCGGCGCACCGTAGCGGAGGCCGGCGGAAATCCTGGAACCCTCGTCGCTTTTCGCGCCGAGGGCAAATCAATGAACCCGACCATCCAGCATGGCGAAATTGTCATCTGCGATATGTCGAAGAACAATGTACGGTCGGATTTGGTCTACGCCTTCCGGATGTCGGGTGAGATGAGGGTAAAGCGCTTTCGACTAGGTGTTCGCCACCTTCTCGCATTCTCTGATAATCGGGATTTCGACCCGGAGATGCTGGACGTCGACGAGATCGAGGATTTCGAAGTCATTGGCCAAGTGTTGCTGGTCTACGGCCGGCAGGTCGCATAGATATTAGTGAGGCGGGAATGACAATCCTGATCCTTGCCCTGATTGCAGCAATTCTCTTGTTCGGAGCCGGGACGGCCCTATCCGCCGCTCGTCGCTTCCTGCTTGCATTGGGACTTATTTGTACCGCCGTCGCCCTGGGGTTCGGCGTCAGGGCGCTCACCGGGTCGGATCTCGTGGCGTTCCTGCTGCCGGTAGGCGTCCTGTTGGTAATTGCTGTGTGGGCCAAAGGCCCGGTCGGGACCACGGCCACGGCCTCCGTAGCCGAGGAGTGGTCACCCGAGGAGCAGTTGCGCCTAGCACAGGGCTCGACGCTCTCGGATCTACAAGCCCGATCAAAGCGCCCGTGATGTCAACCGAACCGTCTAAATTTGACCGCCCGATATGAGCAGTTTCGCGCATTCCGTCTAAAAGCACCTCCAACACGGCGATCGTTGGGACGATTTTTATTTCAATGGGTTAGGGACGATTTTTGGTTTCAGTCACCGTCTAAAACTGATCACCCCCCTATAGATGCGGTCGGCCTGCACCCGGAAGGCGGAGCCGACGCCGAGGGCCTGGATCTTGTCCTCGACCAGCCGCTTCACCGACTGGTCGAGCGACCGCTGCACCTCGCGGATGCACACGGCGCGCACCGGCGCCGCCTCGATGCAGCGCCGCACCAGCAGCTCGGCGAAGGCGTGCGACTTGCCGGAGCCGCGGCCGCCATGCACGGCCTTGTAGCGCGACGGCTTCAGCAGCGATCTGAG
>NZ_JANX01000015.1 GCF_000767795.1 Inquilinus limosus MP06
CGGCGATCTCGAAGATCCGCCGGCTCTGCCGCCCGATGATGGTGATCTGGCCGGCGCGCTCCAGCCGCCGCAGCTCATAGTCGATTTGGCCGGGATTGCGGCTGAGCCGGTGCCCCGCCGCCTCCAGCGCCGCCGTCAGCTCGGGAGCCGAGGGCGTCGGCGCCCCCTCCTCCGCCGCGGCTGCGATGATGGCGAGCAGCGCCCGGCTGCGGTCGCTGAGCGGGACCGGGACCCCGTCGCCCATCAGGCGCCCGTCCCCGGCACCGACGTCGCCGCCGGGTCGACAGGGGTGAAGGCCGAACCGGTCGCCAGCACGCAGGCGCCGCCGGTGGGCTGGATGCCGAGCACGGTGAAGCTGGCGCCGTCGGCCGAGGCCAGGACCTCGATGACAAAGCCGCGGTCGGACAGCATCCGCACCACCGGCGCCTCGTGATAGCGCTCGTTGAGCGCCGCGGCCACGATCTCATAGGGCGCGCAGGGGCTTTCCGCCTGAGCGGCCGCCGGAGCCGGCTGGAGCGCGGACAAAGCGAGGGCGAGGCCGGCCATCGGGCCGGCCGACAGGGATGCGAGGGACATGGCGGAACTCCGGAAAGGAAGGGCGGTCAGCCGGGCCGCCACGGTCCGTTGCGGATGGACAATCAGCCGGCGTCGTCGCCGAGGCGCGGCGGCGCCGGGCTGTCCGGCAGCCGCGGGATCACCCGGATGGGCCTTCGGACGGGATGAAATCGATCAGAGCCACATGATAAGAATTCCCCATTCCGGGGAATTAAGTCAAGTCAATCTTTCCCATAATGGGGAATTGCCAATCCGATCAGATCCGTTAAGATCCCCATAATGGGGAATGGATTGAAACAACTGCGTCAGGCCCGGGGCTGGACGCATGAGCAGGCGGCCGAGGCCATGGGCGTCTCGCGCGGCCAGCTCATCAAGCTCGAGCGCGGCGAACGGCGGCTGACCGCCGACTATATCCGGCTGGCCGCCGACGCCTTCGGCGCCAGCGAGCTGGAGGTGCTGGGCACGCCGCGCACCGTGCGCCTGGTCGGCAAGGTCGGCGCCGGGGCCGAGGTGCATCTGTTCGACGGCGACATGTCGTCCGAGCGGATCGACGAGGTCGAGGCCCCGCCCGGCGCGGACGAGGCGACGGTGGCGGTGATCGTCGAAGGCGATTCCATGTTCCCGCGCTATCTCGAGCGCGAGACGATCTACTACCGCCGGGCCGACGCCGCCGGCGACCCGGCCGGCCTGATCGGCCGCGAGGTGGTGGTCCGGCTCGCCGACGGCCGCACCTTCGTCAAGGTGCTGCGCCGCGGCTCCAGCCCCGGCTACTTCACCCTCGACAGCTACAACGCCCCGCCGATGGAGGATGTGGTGGTCGAATGGGTGGTGCCGGTGAAATGGGTGAAGCGGGACTGAACCCAGGCCACTGCCGTCCAGACGGCAGACCGCCGGAACGATTGTGATCAAAAACCCATCACCATAGGTCAAATATGACCAACATGCATCTCCCATCCGGGCGATGCCGCCCGTCCCGTTCCGCGGCAGATTAGCCCGCTATGTCCGGCCGATTGCCGGCACGCCAGACTTGGAACGGGGGAATCATCATGCCGGTCCGGAAATGGGGCAGCGAGCAGGTCGTCGGGACCACGAGCGGCGCCAGCGGGGTGCGGGGGTTCGACGTCGCCGGCCTCGCCGACGGGGGCTACGTCGTGGTGTGGGAGGACACCAGCGCGCCCCGGCAGGTGCTGGCCCAGCGCTTCGACGCGCTCGGCAAGCCGGTCGGCGGCCAGATCACCGTGGTGAGCCTCGAGGGGTCCAGCGCAGTCTACTCCGAGCCGCAGGTCGCCGCGCTTTCTGATGGCGGCTTCGCCGTCTGCTTCACCTCCGCCAGCGGCAACGGCAATGCCTGGGTGAACCGGTATGCGGCCGACGGCACCTATCTGAACGGACAGGGCTTCGTCAACGGCGCCGTCGAGGAGAGCCAGGGAGCGGTCATCGCGTCCGAGACCGGCTACCGCTTCGTCTTCCAGGCCGGCGGCGATATCCGCATCGGCAACACTCTCGTCAATGACGATGCGATGGCCGGGGTCCAGGAAGGGCCGTCGATCGCCGAGATCGTCGACGGCACCCGCTATGTCGTCACCTGGGTCGATCACAACGGCGGCCACAACTATCGGTATCGGGTGTTCGAGGCGAACGGCACCGCCGTCACCGCCTCGCTCCAGGTCAACAACTCGCTCGGCGTCGGCGGGGCGGGCGATGACCCGGCCGTCGTGATCGGCCTGGCCAATGGCGGCTTCGTCATCGCCTGGTACGAGTTCTCGACTGCGCTGCAGGACCGGCAGGGCGTCAGCATCCACGCCCAGATCTACGACGGCGCCGGGGGCCAGGTCGGCAACGAGTTCGTGGTCAATTCGATGTTCAAGAGCCATCAGGCCTTCCCCGACCTGGTCGCCTTGCCGGATGGCGGTTTCGTCGCCGTCTGGTCCGATTCCGCCCTGGGCGTCAACAGCGCCGACTACAGCATCACCGGCCAGCGCTTCGACGCCTTCGGCGCCCGCGTCGGCACGCAGTTCACCGTCAACACCGCCACCGACGGCGCGAACGGCGAGTTCTATCCCCATATCTCGGCGCTGGCCGACGGCCGGCTGGTGGTGATCTGGCGGGGCCCCAACGAGGTCCGGACCCAGATCATCGATGTGCGCGACGGGCTGGTGACCGGCACCGAGGACGCCAACACCCTCTACGGCCATGACAAGGTCGCGGACGAGATCAACGGCCTCGGCGGCGACGACACGCTGAACGGCCTCAACGGCGACGACGCGCTCTATGGCGGCGACGGTGCCGACGTGCTGCGCGGCGGCGCCGGCGCCGACGATCTCGACGGCGGCGCGGGCACCGACACCGCCAGCTACTTCACCGGCGCAGCCGGGGTCTCGGTCAATCTCGCCACCGGCCTCGGCAGCGGCGGCGAAGCCCAGGGCGACACGCTGACCGGAATCGAGAATCTCTCCGGCAGCCAGGGCAATGACAGCCTGGTCGGCCACAGCGGCGCCAACACGCTGCAGGGCTGGAACGGCAACGACGTCCTGACCGGCTCCGGCGGCCAGGACACGCTCACGGGCGGGGCCGGCGCGGACCGCTTCGTCTACGGCAGCGCGGCGCAGAGCCCGGTCGGAGACGGCGCCGACCTGATCACCGATTTCAGCCATGCCCAAGGCGACAGGATCGACCTGGCGGCGATCGACGCCAGCACCGGCGCCGCCGGCGACCAGGCCTTCACCTTCATCGGCACCGCGACCTATTCCGGCGTCGCGGGACAGCTGCGCTATGCCTCGGGCGGCGGCGTCACCACGATCGCCGGCGACATCAACGGCGACAAGGTGTCCGACTTCCACATCCGGCTCACCGGCACCATCGCGCTCGTCGCCGGCGATTTCGTGCTGTAGCGACCGTGGGGAGAAGGGTGGCGACCCCGGCTGGACTCGAACCAGCGACCGTCCGCTTAGAAGGCGGAGCGAAGGCGAGACAGATCAACGGGCATTCCAACAATTCAGTCAGGAATGCACCTCGCCAAGCCATTGATTCCGGCTGCATTTTCCAAGCGGTTGGAACGCCATGCGGCCTCAGCGGATGACGGGCGCAACGGTGCCGGACTTAGACGACGCGTCTTGACCCGTTACGTAACGCTCACTATCTTTCCGTTACGTAACGGAGATTGCCATGCCCCTATCGAACGCAGAGCGACAGAAGCGGTTCCGCGAACGCCGCAAGGCTGAGCGCGCGGAGGCTACGAACGCATCCGGCGCGCCAGGCCGCAGCCTTCCTGACATCATCGCCGGGCTGCCGGACGAGCCGAAAGAAGGACTGGACGGCGATTCCCTTCGCGCGTTCGCTCGCGCCGAGTTGGCGCGGATCCAGAAGGATGCGATAGACCTCGTCGAAATTCTGCTCAGTGAGGATGTGAGCGAAGCCAGTGAGATCGCCACCTTGCTTGGGGTAGAAATCAACCCTGCCGGCGGGATTTCTGGTGCCGACCTATTTGACCATGCCAAGCGAGCGGGCTTCTCAAAGCGCGAGCTGGCGCGCTTGTCGGATCTCGCCGTCAACCGAGATCCGCTGAGTCTCTCGGGTGCCTATGCCTTCCGCCCCACGCTTGAACGGCTCGGTCTTTGGAAGGGAAGTGTTACGTAACGAGTATGCACCAAGACACCGCCGTGAGAGGGCGGTGTCCTACACACCAGAAATCCTCAGCCAGTCGAGTGGAGCGGATCAGGAGCAAGCGAGCACGAGGCCGGCACAGATGGTACATTAGACGCTACACTATCGCGTGACCGGCACATTCCATCGTCAGAGCCCCGACATAGATCCGATCTGTTTGAGCAAATTCCAGAGCATGCCGTGATAAACGTCGCCGAGCGGGTCCGGCCCAGAGAACTCTTCTCCAGGCTGCGCCACGCCGCGCCAGATAATTGTCAATCTAGCGGCAATCGCCGCACCACTTTCAGGTGAAAGCGTATTGATCAGGTTTTCGATCCGATCAATTTCAAGCTGGCCAGGGTCGTCGGCAGCATCATCTTGATTTAGAAGACGCTCTAAAAGCAGTCGATGCCGATCGAGGAGAGCGGCCACATCTATCGCCGCAAGCTCTGGGCCGCCGGGGCTTTGCGCACGGGGAGAACCCTCATCATGCTCTACCGCAATCTGTAGCGCAGCAAAGGGCTGAATTTGCGGTCGAGGGCTGCGCGCCGCAATCCGATCTGCAGCCACAGGGACAATGCCATCCTTCGAGAATTCTGACGTGGCGCTTGACGCGAGCAAATGGCTCTCCGTTTAAATGCTGCCAACCGGCAGCCAGGTGGATCGAGACTTACCTTTCCCCTGATACGCATAGCGGTCGCGTTCACCCGACCTGAGCCCACATTATACGCAAACTCTGTCGCGCGTCCTAGATGCGACAGAATTGAGTATCGTATTGATTCCCCACAATACGTGGGACGCAGCCCACGATTATTTTCTCTCAGGCCGTGGGGTGAAACCCACACCCGTGTGGCAAAACACAGATGTGAGTGAGTGCTTCGTCATACTAGAAACTCCGGCCCTGTCGACTTGCGTCGGAGCGGGCCGAATCGAGAGCGGCGAGCTGCGATGCAGACGGTGGCGCTTGGCGCGCCGCCGCTGTCCGTCCTATGCCTGTATGCTCCGGAGGGGGCGGAGCGTCTCGACGATCGACGAAGCCCATTTCAGCTGACGGATCGGCGTGCCGTTCCCGTGCCGCTTGCCCGTGTCCATCATGACGCCGCCGGCCTCGACACCCTTCGCCGTCGGCTCCCAATAGGTCCGGTCCTTCGCATCCCGGCCGCCGACCTGATATCCACACGCCTGGAGCAGATGATTGACGGCGATCGCCGACATGCCCAGCTCGCGGCCGATGTCGGTGGGCGTCAGCAGTTGCTCCTGCTGCGGTGCCGGCAACGCGGTCGCGCCCATGCTACCCAGCACATCGAAGCCCACCGCCAGCGCCGTCGCCCGGTTGGCTGCAAGGGCTGCCTGGTTGCCGCTCAGGCCGATCATTTTTGCGATGCCCAAGTTCTGCCGGAACTGCAGGCGCGCCTCCCGCGCCATCCGGAGGTCAGACACCGGAACTGTCGCCGGTGACGTCTCGCCCCTCTCATAGGCGTCGAACCGCTCGATGATCTCGATGGTAATCTCGGTCGAGGTCGGAGTGTCCGACTTCGCGGTGATGAAGATCGCTTGCTTCCGGTTGAGATAATGGGCGGTCGCAGGACGGCCGCCGAGCGGGCCCGCAGTTTCCGCCACCGTGGCGGAAACCCCCAGCGCTTCAAGCGAAGGCAGGTGGCGGCGGATCAGGTCGCGGATCTTGTGCGGGTCAGCGAACCCGAGCCGGATCGCCAGATCCAGGTCGCGAATGCGGGGCTCACCGTCAATCTCGTGGACGGCGAGATTGCCATTCCCGGCGATGCCGGTCATATTTCCATGCGTCATTGGCGGCTCCTGCTAAGCCGTTGATGGAAGGCCCCGGCTGGTAACCGGGTCCGCGAATTGGCGACGGGGTTGAGTTTCCTAGGCCCGGCCCCGTCGCCGCTCGATCTGACGAATCAGACGATAGCGCACAGTGGTCACGTGTCGCGAGTGCCGCAGTTCATTCTGGCTTCGTTCCACGACTCGGGTCGCAGAACCGACGAAGCCGAGGCATTGCAATCATCTGTCGTTCGATCCTGTCCTTGTATCTTGTCCGCTCCCCCAACCTGTTCCGCAACTGAAACAAATCAGGGGCGATCGAGGATTATGGGGATAACTCAGGCCGGCTGCGCATCGCGCTCGGCCTCTCGGCTCCGCTGGAGCCGAATTACGATCTCATTCGTGACCGATCGCAGGTTCTTGCCGGCCTGCTCCTCCAGCCATTTCTTGAGATCCGCATCCAAGCGCAGCTTGAACTGGGGATCGGTTTGCTTCATCTGCCCTCACAATGGTTAGGACCGGTAAGGTCCGTCGCGAAGACAATGTAAGCGCTCCGTTCGCCGATAATACTACTCCCTTAATTTTTATCTGGGCCCTACCCCAATGCCGCCGTGGCTTCTGGAGACTAGCCTTGTTCATCAATGGCTTCCGCTTGGCCGTTGATGAGCCTGTGTCGGCGACGCAACCGATTCGATAGCCACCAACCGATCGATTTGCCTTGTTGATGACCAATCACCGATCTCGCGGGCCGATTAACGCTTCGCGGCTGGCCGGCGGCCACCCGCACGGGTTCGAATCCCGAAAAGGGAGCCGCGCATTTTCAGAGACTTAGGCGTCCCGCCTTGCCGCCGGGGACCGTCCCGCCTACCCTACCCGCCTGGGGATCGTCACCACAGCCAGGCTGGGCACCATGGCGACTCCCAAGCGCAAATTCACAATCCGCCACTACTTCATCGAGCCGGGCGGCGACCGGGTGCTGAAGGCGAGTTCCAAGCTGCTCGACGGCATCATGGCCCGACGCAGGCACATACCCGATTGGGCCGGCATGAAGGTCCGCATGATCGAGGTCATCGCCAGGATTGCCGACGATCGGCTGCACATCGCCTCTCTCAAAGGCACCTACATGCACTTCGACGCGACCGGTCATTGGGACCAACCCAGGGAAGCGCAGGTGGCGATAGCCCACCTGGAGCTTGCGTACCCGGGCGATCTCCCGGACGATCACCATCGCCGTCGCTTTATCCAGAGACGGGTGGCCGCGAGCAGATGGCACGTGGGCGCCAAGATCCTCGCCGAGATCCAGAACGACGTCGAGAGCAGCGATCGGGCTCGGCGGGTGAAGGCGGTACCGCCCTGGCGATGGATGGATGGGCCCGATGACGTCACGGAGCCTGGCTAACTCTCAATGCCCCTCCTCTCTGACGCCGACCTCTGGCGCACGGCCGACATCATGATCGATAGCCACGGCTCGAACGCGCCGGCAGTGGCGACAGGTTGGGCGGAGTGGCTGGAGGCCTCGGGCGACGAGGAAGGTGCCGCGACCTGGCAGCTGATCGCGCAACGGTGCGAGGCGCTGCTGAACGAAGAGGGGACGAGGCAGTGATAGGAGATGAGACTGGCCGGCTCGCAGACGGCGCATTATATTGCAGCTGCTGCGGCGGCGTGGATGAACACGCAGCCCTGTGAGGTGGCCGAAAGGCTATAGAGAGAGTGAGCGCAAGCCCCTAGGAGCGGGTGACCGGAGTACCGGACGAGGGTAAAGAGTCTCAACTGGCGACCGGCCGAAGACAGGTTCCTTGATACGGCCGGAACATGAATCCGAAAAATTGCCAGGGAAGCGCCACATGCCGGTAACCAGCCCGGCCCGCAGCATTTGTCATCCTACAGCCAAGGCTGGGCTATGAGCCGGTCACGCCGCAAATCGCCCTTCTCCGCCATCACGACCGCGGCCTCCGACAAAGAGGACAAGGCTGCCGAGCACCGGCGGGAACGCCGGCAGGTCCGCGTGGCCATCAAGGACGGCGCCGAGACGCTGCCTGATCCTCGTGCCTTTGGCGATCCGTGGGATGCCGCGAAGGACGGCAAGCGCCGATTCGACCCGTCGCGCGAACCTCAGCTGCTTCGGAAGTAGCGTTGCCTCTCCGCCTCCTGATCGCCCTCCTCGTCCTCTCCTCCCCTGCCTTCGCCGCGGTCGAACTGATCGACGGCCAGCGGGTCCAGCTGAAGGGCATGCCGGTCCCGTGTGGGCTCAAGGCAGCCAGGAGGCCAAGATGGCCTCCTGGTGCCCGCGTGGTTACAGGATGAAGTCGCTTGCCGAGAGGACGTGCACGCCCGAGAGGCGAATCTGCATGTCGGCCGCGCCGTCCCCGTTGACGTCGACGAAGATGCCGGTCTGGAAGCCGGCGGTGACCGCGCGGACCTCACCCACATGGTGCCCGAAGGCGGCCGAGCCGATGAAGGTCCCGCCGCTGACGATCTCCGACAGGTCGATCTTATCGCCGGTCGCGAAATCGGTGATCAGATCGGCCTTGGCATAGCCGACGCCGCTGTCGGCGGCCGCCGAGAACACGAAGTTGTCGGCCCCGGCGCCGCCAGTCAGCGTGTCGGCCCCGGCCCCGCCGTTCAGCGTGTCGATGCCGTCGCCACCGAACAGCTGGTCCTTGCCGCCCCCGCCGCTCAGGTTGTCGTCACCGGTCCAGCCCGACAGCAGGTTGGCCCCGCCGTCGCCGATCATGATGTCGTTGAAGGCGCTGCCGGCGAAGTACTCGACACCGGAATAGGTGTCGCCGGCCGCGTCGCCGGTGTTGGCCGCGACGTTGCCCAGGTTCACCGTCACGCCGCTCGGTGCGTCGTCATAGTAGACGGTGTCGGTCCCGGCGCCGCCGATCAGCACGTCGGCTCCGCCGCCGCCGACCAGGCGGTCATTGCCGTCGCCGCCGTCGATGGTGTCGTTCCCGCCCTCGCCGAACAGGGAATCGGCCCCGGCGCCGCCGGCGATGATGTCGTCGCCGCCTTCGCCGGAAATCAGGTTGATGCCGGTGCTGCCGGTCAGGTTGTCGGCGAACTCGCTGCCGCGGATCGACTCGATGCTGGACAGGGTATCGCCGGTGGCGTCGCCGCCGCTGGCGGTCTGGGTCGACAGATCGACCGTCACCCCGGCGCCGGAGGTGAAGTAGTCGACCATGTCGCCGCCGTTGCCGCCCTGCAGCGAATCGGCTCCGCCCCCTCCGCGCAGGACATCATTCCCGGCGCCGCCGAGGAGGATGTCGTTGCCGCCCTGGCCGTCCAGGAAATCATCGCCGCCCTGGCCATTCAGGGTGTTGGCGGCGGCGCTGCCGCTGAGATTGTCGGCGCCGGTATCGGAGCCGAGCAGGTTAACGATGCCGACCAGCCAGTCGCCCTGGGCGTCGCCGCCAAAGCCCTGGGAGGCGCCGGTGAGCTGGATGTTGATGCCGAGGATCGGCAGGGTGAGGCTGAGGATCACCGACAGGTCGATGGTCACGCCGTCGACCGAGGTGGTGTAGTCCGCCGCGTCGATGCCTGACAGGGTGATGATCCCGGCCGCGTTGAGCAGGCCGCCGATAATCACATCGGCCCCGGCGCCGCCGCGGATCACGTCGTCACCGGACCAGCCGATGGCGATGTCGTCGCCGCCCAGTGCGTCCACGAAGTCGTTGCCGATGGCTTGGACGGGTCCGAGGATCAGGTTCGGCAGGATTTCGGCGCTATTGGTGCCAGTGAAAGTGGCCATGGTACTCCCTATCAATAATTTGAATCTGAGCGGGCTAGAGTTGAGCATCTGAATATGCGGTTCAACCTGAAAATTCCTATACCTTGGGCGATGCCCACGTCATAGACCGCGCGGGTGCCGAGCCTGGCCGCGTGGGAACGCCCACTAGCGCTGCCGGCGTTGATGCTGCATGGCAAAGGGTCACGACCCATCCGACTGGACGGTCAAATTCTCCGGCGACGAGGGCACCATCGCCAGCGAAGAGTACGCCGGCCGCTTCAGGGTGCGCCCCTCCGGCGTCGTCCAGATCATCTGGTCGCTGGGCAAGGGGCCGCCACCGAAAGAGGACGGCCCTGTCGGTCGCGCTGCCCAGGAGGCGATCGACGCCGCGATCAGGCCAAGAGCATGAACCGCCTAGCGGATCCTGCCGACCTTGGGTATCCATCGCCCATGAGCGACGCGCCCACCCCATCCAAGTCCTCCGACGTCCATTGGACACACTACTGCGAGCACCCCGGCTGCAGCGCTTGGGGAGCATTCGGCAGCCCAGGCCCGCGCGGTGAAACCGTCTGGCATTGCCAGGAGCATGACCCGTTCGGGGGGAGGGGGAGCGAGGGGCGGCGAGATGGCGGTTTAGTCAGGGAGTGACGTCGAGCGTTCTCTCGTCTAGCATTTGCTCCATATTTTATCGGAGCAGATTATGACCAAACCACTTCAGCCGGCCACCTATAGTGGCAATAATATCAATAACTTGAGTGGGAAAGCGCCTCCCCAGCCGGCCACCCCCAAACAGCTTGTTCTGGATATTGGCATCCAGATTCAAAAAGACGTGAACGGGATCGAGATGGGCGTGCTGGAGAACGGCATTCCGTACCTCACGCAGAACGGGCTAGCAAAACTGGCCGGGACAGCCAGAAGCGTTATCTACGACATTGCGCAAGAGTGGGCCGAACATTTCGAAGATCAGGTTCTCGGCAAGGATCGCTTCGCTTTCCTCCGAGAGTGCCTGTCACGAAATGGCTATAATGAACCTCAGCTATATATCGAGACGAAGCGAGACGGACAGGTTCATTATGCTTATCCTGATATTGTATGCATGGCTGTACTAGAATATTATGCCTTCGAAGCAAAAACAAAGAGCACTGCAGCGATTGATAGCTATAGAAGATTGGCGGCGTATGGACTTCAAAAATTCATTTATGATGCCCTTAATTACGTACCAGGAGATAAATGGAAATATTTCCACGATCGCGTTTCAATACTAAAGGACAGCGCGCCAGATGGATGCTTTATAATTTTCAATGAAATAACCGGCATGATTGCCGATCTCATTACAGCAAATCTGCCTGTAAACGACAAAACCATACCCGACATCAGCGTTGGCCAAGGCTGGGGCGACTACTGGAACACAAATGACCTTGAGGCAAAGTATGGGCCTAGAAGGAAGTTCGACCATAACTATCCGGAGTATTATCCGCAGGCCGCGAGCAATCCTCAAAAGCCCTGGGCTTATCCCGACGCTGCCCTTCCCGACTTCCGTGCTTGGTTCCGCCACGTGTATCTGCCGACTCGGTATCCGAAATATATCCTTACCAAAGCCCACCTGCTGGGAGGACAGCAGAAGGCCAAGGAAATCGCAGGCATGTATCAGCCGCTTCAGATCGAAAAGAAATAGGCGCACCCTGCTTCGCAGCCCCGCTTCGGCGTGGCTCTTCGTTTCAGGAGGCCAACGCTTCCCCGAACGCGAAACGTCCTCCAAATGGGGGATGACAGTTTCGTGAAATCCGGTCTGAATATCGCCGGATGCGAAGGCGTCCCCCGAGCATCCAGCCCGACCCGGCGGTGTCCCCCACCATGCTCCGGGTCGGGCTCCATTTCGAGGCGAGTCAGATGATGGTGGCGAGGCCGATAAGCCCCGCCACCCACCGCGCAATGGTATTCACGGCTTCTTCGCATGCCCGATGTTCAGGGCCAGGAAGTCGATGACCTTGCGCAGGATGGCGACGGCGCTGTCATCGGCAGGGGTTGGGGTCAGCGCGGCGATCATCGAGGCGGCGGTGACAACGGCGGTCGCGGTCGCGAGAATGCCGTCCCAGTTGGCCAGGATCCAGTTGAACACGCTTTGCTCCTCTCACGAAAAAGCCCGGCTCGAAGGCCGGGCTGGGATTGACGGGTTGTCGATCCAGTCGGGTGGCGGCTTGTATGCCGCCTTGGCCCGTTTCAGCGCCTCCTCGCGATCGGGGAGGCCGTTCAGGCCGCCATTGATCAGGCGGGTGACCGCACGGCAGTTGTCGGATTCCGCCCATGCGCCGATGTTCCGGTGCTGCCAGTAGAAGACGGCGATGCGGACGGAGGTCTCCGGATCCGCGGCAACGTCCGGGTTCTCTAACAGCGGCAGCCCCAGGTCGCGACCGGCGCGGTCGTAGTTGTTTGCTCCTGTGAGCTGGAAGAAGCCCCTGCCACGGTAGCGGTAGCCGTCGCCGTCCATCTGCGGGGTGTTGCCGAGATCCGTTCTGGTATCATACCGGTCGAAGTACGGTCGCTTGCCATACTCCACGAGCGTGTTGAACCGGTCAGTCTCGTGGCAGCCCTGCGCGAGGAAATGGATCGTCTGGAGTCGGCTATCGAGGATGCCGGCGGCGCCAAGATGCTTCTGTAGCGGGTCGACCAGCGCCGCCATGACGTCGGTCGGCTTGCGGCGGCCGGATATGGCGACGAGCTTGTCCAGGGTGATGATGAGGGTCATGGCAATTCTCTGGATCGTCAGTGCAGCCCCAGCAGCTTCATCAGCGCTGTCTTGGCCGGCTCGCCGAAGAGGCCGGCCGCTACCAGCAGAAGGGCGACAATGCCGCCCCAGCGGTGGCGCCCGACCTCGGTTTCCAGCGCCTCTACGCGCTCCCGGATGCCGAGCATTTGGTCGAGCTTGGCGTCTCGGACCCGCCCCTCCTGGCGCAAGTCCTCGATGGCGCTGAGGATCAGCGCTGTTTCGTTCGATGGCACGGGATCCTCCCTCGATGAGATGATCGTCACGTCCGCTGCGTCACGAGGGCGCGCAGCGTTCCGGACGCCAGATCGACGGCGGCGCCGGTGGGGTTGAACAGCACGGCGGTGACCGTGGCGGCGGTGCTGACGTAGCCCGTCAGGATCAGGCCCTGGATGTCGATGTTCATGCTGCACTGGACATGATCGCCGATGGCAGCGCCCGTCACCGTCAGGGTCGTGGTGGAGGACGCCCCGGCATTGATCGACGGCCAGTCAAAGGTCTTGTTCGCTGTGAGGGTCTTCGGGACCCATTCCCACTGCGTGTTGCCCGTGCCATAGGCCACGTAGACGCGCTGGTTGGTCGTGTCGACGCAGATCTGCCCGACGAATTCGGGCGCGGTCACGCCGATCGGCGACGCCGTGGTGACCCTGATCCGCGGCACCACGTCCCAGGACGTGTTGGTCGTCCCCGACGCCATGTAGGCCAGATTGTTCGTCGTGTCCGCATAGACCTGGCCGCGCGTCCATGGCGTGGTCACGCCAACCGGAGAGCCGGACCCGCTCAGCACCCGCAGGATGATGTCCCAATCGGTGTTGGCCGTGCTGTAGGCGATATAGACCCGGTTGTTGCCGGTGTTGACGTGGATCTGGCCGGCGAAATTGGCCGACACCGATCCAACCGGCGTTCCGGAGCTGAGCGACCGGACGATCATCTTGTTGCCGTCCGTGCCGCTGGACGGGTCGCCGCTCTTGTTGAAGGTCAGGTCGCCGTTGCTGTCCAGGAACAGGTTGCCGACGCCGAGCTTGATGCGCTGCACATTGTAGGCGGCGTTCGGCAGTGAGATGGTGCCGCGCACGTCGAGCGGCGCATCCGACGCCGGCAGCGTGGCGACCGTGTTCTGCCAGGCGCAGCCTTCCATCAGCACATCGCCAGGGCTCGTCCCGAAGAACACCGAGGTGGCGATAGCTGACGACGTGTCGTAGCAGCCGAGTAGCCGCGTGCCGGTCGAGTTCTGGATGTAGACCGCCACGTCGCTGGCCGCGGTCGAAGAGCAGACGTATCCTTCAAGCTGCGTCCGCGTGCAGGTGCCGCGCATCCAGAAGCAGCGGTTCGAGTTGGGCGACGCCGGGCCGGTTGCCTCGATATTGACGCCGCGGACATCGGTCGTGTCGATCAGGTTCCAAAAGCGGGCCACGACGTTGTCGACCTGGATGCCCCAATAGATCTGCTCCAGAGAGATCGACCGCGCATAGCTGTCGGAAAGGACAGGCTTATAGGACTTCGTCAGCCGAAGCTGGCTCTTGGAGGTGAAGCCGGTGAAGTGGCAATCCCGCGACCCCACGATCCAGGCCGATATGGAGTTCGAGCCCTTCTGGCGCCCGAGATTGGCGCCGCTGATGCGCACGTTCTGCGACCAGCCAGAATAGGGCGTCGAGAAGAAGTCGCCGAACAGCGGGTAGACGCCCTGGCTGGTGGTCGTGGTGGCGTCGTAGGAGATGAGGTCGCTGATCTGCGAGTCCACCAGCGACAGGAACTTGAAGTTCCCGTTGTCGGTGATCCCCTGCCCTCCCCGTACCTTCGGCTGCGCAATCTGCGCGCCCCAGACAAAGGACCAACCCAGCACCCGCGAATCCGTGCCGTCGTTGTCCAGCTTCGTGGCGTCATAGCGGACACCGACGCCATTGGTCACGGAGAGCAGCTTGGCATCGACGTTGTCGATGGTTGCGTCGGTGAAGTAATCGACAAAAAGCTGATCAATTCGGCCAGGGCCGATGATCCTGACATCTCGCGTCTGAGCAGCCTTGATGATGTAGAAGTCGGTGAAGTCGTACGACACCTGCTCCATCAGATTGATCTGGGTATCGCTGATGGCCTTCACGACCGCGCACTGATAGTACGCCTTCGGGAAATTGACATTGAGTGCCGGCGTCAGCGGCGGAGACTCGCCGGACAGCGCCCAATAGGTATCGGTGCCGTTGATATTCTCGATGATGATCAGGTCTCCGGCGCTGATGCCGAGCGTCAGGAAGCCTGAGCCGGCAATCGTGTCGGTGACGTCTCGCTGCAGCGTGCCGGCAAGCTTGGCGATGCCGCTGATCTTGCTGATCTTCCAATCCGGGTAAGCCCAGCGGGTCGGCGTGTCGATCGTGATGCCGGATCCGTCCGCGGAGACCACAAGGCCGAAATCGCGCCCGATCTCATTGCCGCCGGACGCGCTGGCAGCCTGAACCTGGACCACTACCCACTGGCCGGGGCTGTAGGCGCTGAAGTCGCCTGCGAAGGTGGTCGTGCCGACCGGGATGCTTGTGGTGGCGCCGATCACCGTGTCGGAGACATTGAACGGCCCGCGCGCGGTCTGCACGCGCCCCTGGAGATGGCCGTCGACCTGGAGGATCGCGCCATCCGGCAGGGTGACCGTGTCATGCACGAAATCGCCCGGCGGGATATAGACCGGCTTGCCGGTGTTCAGGGCCGCCTGAATGGCGGTGGCATTGGCTGCGGCAGAGCCCGAAGTGCTGGCGCCAGATCCCAGAATGTTCATCGCGCCGCCGATGAGGGGCTGGATCGCCTCGATTTCGGTCTTGGCCGCCTCGAAGTTCGCACGCACGCTGGCGGTGGTGGCCAAGCCGCTTTCCGGCTTGGTCGGGTCGATGTTCGAAGCCATGATCAGCCAATCCGGAAGATGGAGACGGAGACGCGGTCTGGGTCGAAAGCGCCCATGCTCGAATTGCCGGACATGGTTGAGATCTGGACGCTCGTGGATGTCCGGGAGCCGCTGACGACGTTTGCGTTGTTGCCGCTGCTCGTAACGGGGACGTCCATCTCGATCGCGACGAAGTAGTCACCCGAGATGGAGGGGAATGTGATGGTGTAGAGGCCGACGCCGTTGCGGGTGACAGCGGCGCCGTTGAACGCGGCAAGTAGAGATCCGCCCCCACTGAAGGCCACGGATGCCCAGACGATGCGTGGGGTTCCGGAGGTGGTGAGATTGCTGAGCTGCTTGTTGGCGACGTTCAGGGCGGCATTTAGGTTCCCGCTCGTGTCGGAAACCTCCACCAGATTGCTTTGGGACGTGCCGACATTCCGAACGGCCGCTTCGCCGAGAACAGTGTTCAGGCTGATGATCTGGAATGTCGAGCCAAGGTCGACGGCGAGATAGGGGGAGCCCGCCACGATGTAGCCGACCGGCAGGAGCGCATTGCCCTGCAGCCGGATCGCCTTCGGTCCTTTCGCGCTGACCGAGAGCGTCGGGCTCGTGGTGGTGCTGGTGGCATGGGCGATGAAGGCATAGGTGCGCCCGGTCAGATAGGACGGGATCGGCGGATCGGGGCTGAGTGTGTATGCCGAGCCGCTTCCGGCCGTGGTTCCGCCTGCACCGTTGTAGGCGATCGCCACGAGCTGATCCCGCCGCACCGCATCGGCATCAGCAGTGCCGGCGGCGACGTTCGTGACCTTCTTGCCGCCCATATTCAGGTCGGCCTGCATCCCCCCCTTGCCGCTTCGGCTCAGGCTGTCGGTCAGCGCCGCGGCCTCATCGTTGGCGAGGTTGTTGTAAGCTGACGAGCTGATGACCTGGCCGGTGACGGCGGTCGTTCCGGCCGGCTTGGTATAGGTGCCGCTGGCGTCTCTCGGCATGCGGGGCTCCAAAAGAAAAGGCCCCGCTGGGTGGCGGGGCCTGGATCTGCTATGCTGGGCGGATGGGCAAAGAGATTGAGCGTCCGGCGACCTTCGCCGAATTTTGTTCGCGCTATGATCCCGAAACTGGCGTGTACGATGTGGTCGCCCCAACTGCGGGGCAGCCGGCCATCAATTGGCTTCCTGCGGCGCGATGGCTCGGCCGGACGCTGTTGACGCTCCTCCTAGCAGAGTTGCTAGCATGGCTCGTCGGATCTGCTCTCGGTTTGCATTTGACTGTCCTTGGCGCGCTAGTCGGCCGATGAGCGCGCGCTGAAGCGGCTCTTCGGTCGTGAACAGCCCACGGCCAATGTCCGCCGCCACGTCTTCCGACAGGCCGACCGACCGGCCATAGCCTCGGGTGAGCAGATGCCCCGCGGCGCCGGTCAGACCGCCACCGCGGTAGGCGTTCAGAAGGCCCATCGTTGCGCCTAGGCGACCCTCCGAGCCTGCCGCGTCCGCCTGCTCCGCCATGATGCGCGCTGTCGGGGAGCCACCGCCGATCACGTTGTTGCGGCGCTGGATCGTGCCGATCGCCTGCATGTCACGCTGCAGGCGGCCGAACTGCTCCGGATCGAGGAACGCCTGGAGCTTCTGGGCGAAGTCCGGCGACTGGTTCATCAGGCGCTGCAGCTGGCCAAGGCGCCCCTCCCCCACCATCCGGGAGAGTTCCTCTCCGACGCCAAGGCGGAAGAGCTGCTGGTCACCCTCGCTGAGACGGGCGAAGCGCTCGATCATCGCGTCCGGCTCACCGCGGATGAAATTCCGGCCGGCATTGACGGCGTTCATGCTCTCGGTGGGACCGGCCCAGGCAGCCCGGGCGGCGCTGTACTCCGGCGGCCCGGCCTCATCCAGGGTGCTGACCCAGGCACGCCGCACCATCTCAATAGCTCGCCCGCGCTCATCCAGGTTCAGGCGACGGGTGACCGGGTCGCGGTAGTCCTCCAGGATCGCATCGAGGCCGCGCTTGGCGCTGTCCAGCAGGCGCATGTTCGGCACGCCGCTGATGATCGGATCGCCGGCCTCATTAAAACCGGTGATGCCGTAGTCCATCGGATCAAAGCGCCGATTCTGGGCGAGCGCCTCAAGGCGTTGGATTTCCATACCGCGACCGATGCCCTGCCGGATGATCGGATCCTGCAGGAAGCCCTGGATGCGGTCGTTCGTCACCGCCTGACCGCGCTGGAACGCCTGCTCGTAGAGCGGGGCGGCCTCTGCCGCCCGCTGCTGGGCCAGCTCCTGCACTGATTGGCCAGCGGCTCCGCGCGGTGCCACGGCACGCGACATAGCGTTCTGCGCCAGATACGGCACCTCTGCCCGGCTGCCGGCGACGAACTGTTCCGCCTGCTGCGACGCCTGGCCAGGAGCCGATGCGGCGAGACGGCCGAGACGGGTCATGTTGCTGCCGGCCACGTCCATCAGCGACAAGGGAATGCCAGCTGCGCGCGCGTCGGCAAGTTCATTCGCCAAGTCGTCGATGGTGCGGCCTGTGCCTTCCAGGTCGCGCCGGAGATAGTTCGACATAACGTTGGCAGCCTTGGCCTCCTGGTTCCCCAGGCCCGGCGCCACGGCATTCATCGCACGACTACCAAGCTGGGAGATGCCAGAGATAGCCAGCGGAACGCCGGCGCCGAGCGCCCCACCGATCGTACCGCCCGCGAGGGCGCCGATCAGGCGTTCATACGGGCCGCCTTCCGCGCTCGCGCCTCCAGCGACAGCGCCCATGCCAGCCGCCTGCGCAGTGCCTCGCAGGAGAGACGGCACCTGTCCCGCCATGCCGCCGGCGACCGACCCCAGGCCGCCAACCACGTTCAGGCCGATATTGGCGATCGGATGCTCTTCGCCCCATGCCTGCTGCCGGCCGCGGATCTGCTCCAGGTTGCGGCTGTAGTCGCTCTGCTGGCCGGTGACGAGGGATGACAGCCCATTCGGGCTCTTGCCGGTGATCGAACGCCCGATGGCGTCGCCGAGCGCGCCACCTGCCGCCCCGACCTCATCCGCCAGTCCAAGCGTCGCGCCCTGCCGTAGCGCGTCTGTGGGGCCGCCGATGAACTGCTGGATGCCCGTCAGCTGACGCGACAGCCAGCCCTGATCCTGCGCCGGAGCCTTTCCGGTCATCGGATCGACATCAGGCGACGCCGGAGCCGGGCCGGCCTGCTGCTGGGCGTACTGCTTCATAACCCGGTCGATGACAGACGGATCCGTCCCGTCCGGGAACTCATGCGTCACGCCATCGGCCGACTGCGCCTGGATCATTGGATGCGGTTCCCCTGCGCGTCGTAGCGGAGGACGGTGCTGGGCTGAGCCGGCGGCGCGACCTGCTGCGGAACGCCTGCTGACGGAGCTGCGGGCGTCGTGGCAGGCATCGGCGGCTGATAGCCTGGCTTGTAATAGTCGCCCGTCCGAAGGTCGCGGGACTGCGCTCCAGCCAGCCGCATGCGGTTTTCCACAGCGATCTTGGCACGCTGCAGGACCGCCCGCCGCTCAGCGTGGGTCAGATTCCCAGCGCCCTGCATGTCCAGCAGGATCTTGCGCTCACCCTCGGTGGGGTTGCCGCCGAAAATGACCTTCAGCTGATCCAGCGCCGTTTGTGTGATCAGCGTGTTCATTTCCGTCGTCGCCGCGGCTGATGTCGAATCGAACAGCCGGTTGTAAAGCTGCTCAGCACCAGCAAGCGGGCCGCTCGCGGCCTGATCATTCAGTTCCAACGCGCGGTCAAGCGCCTGCATCGCCGATTGAGTACCCATGAGTCCCTGATCAGCAGTGCGGATCGCTTCCTGGTTCGAGGCCGTGTTAAGGTTAATCGTCGTGCCGCTGCCGCCGATCTGAAGAACCTTGCCGTCCGGCCCGATCTGAAAGGCGCCTTCCGCCGGCAGCCCGCGCGCAGCCTTTTCATCGGCCGACAGCGTGTGGAATTGCTGCTGCGAGAAGTCGGCCATCACCTGACCGGTTCGCGGGTTGACGAGCCGGTTGTTGACCTCGATGCCGTTGATCGGCTGGTCCATCTTCAGGGCCTGGCCGATGACCATGCCGGCAACCTGCTTCTGCCCCTCGTCGGCCCACGGATCGGAAAGGATGGCGAACGCGGCCTGCATCACCTCCGGCGTGAACTGCGGTCCCTGCTGCTGGGACTGCTGGGGCGCCGGCATGGTGTCCGGCCCGGCGCCGCCTCGCATTGCATCCTGGCCCGTGCCGCCGCCGATAAGGCCGTCACCGTTCATGTCGGCGTATTTGACCGTCTCGGCCGGGAGCGGCCGGCCGCGGTTGACGAACTGGTCGGTGCGCCCCGGGCCGGCATTGTAGGCGGCCCGCGCCAGCTCCGGGTCGCCACCGTAGCGGCCAAGCTGCGCCTGGTAGTAGGCGGCGCCCAGCGCCTCGTTGTATTGAGGGTCGTTCCGGAACCGCTGCTCGTCCCATGGCAAGCCGGCCAGCTGCGCGGCCTCCGGCCCGGTCGCCGGCATCACCTGGGCAATGCCGATCGCGCCTGCGGGGCTGGTCAGGGGCTGGCCGTTGCGGTCGAACTGACGGCCGCCGCTCTCCATCCGGACCATGTCAGGCGGCAGCTTGCCATAGACCATGTCGGTGCCGGCGCCGCCTGCGATCTGATCCTGACCAGCGCCAGCCGCCAGGTTCCCCGTTGCCTGCTGAACCGTGTAGTCGGTCGGCGTCGGGATTACCCCGGCCTCCGGCGCTAGCGGCATCGCAGAGGAGCCAGGGCCGTAGCCCATCGGCTGTGCGCTTTCCATCGGCGGCTGCATGCCACCGCCCACCGGCGGCGCGGCGCCGATTGGCGGCAGCGGCTTCGTGTCGACGGTGCCGAGCGGCGGAGCGCCCCGAGCGGTGGCGATGGCATCCTGCAGCGAGGGCGCCGACGTGGCGGCGGTCTTCCCGCGGCCCGACAAGGCATCAACCAGCTTCGACAGCGCCTGCCCTGACCTGACGCGTTCCGTGTCCGCCCGGTCCTGGTTCTTCGTCTTCTGCCAGCCCAGCAGGCCGGCCGTCGCCACCTTGGCGAGGCCGTCCAGGACGCCGGTGGTGCGCGTTTGCAGCACGGACGCCAGCAGATCGCGATACTGTGCGTCCTTGTCCTTGAAGGTCTGCGGCGAGAAGCCGGAGCCCGGCGTGACCGGGGCAATGGGCGGCGCAGCCGGCGCGACCGGCGGCTCATAGACAATGCCTGCCATTCGATCCCCCGATCAGGCGACCATGCGATAGTCGACGTGCTTCCAGCCGTCGATTTCGGCCACGGCCGCCGGGATGACCCGCTCGACGTCCTGCGCCATGACGCCGATCTGAGGCGGGCCGCCAGCGCGATAGCGGAACTCGTAGAGAGGGATGCCGGCCTCGGTCTCACCGATGCGCCGGATGTCCGTCTTCAGCCGCCGATCCGAAAGCCACGCCATCGCCGCGGCCGAGCCGAGACCGAACAGCCCGTTCATGGTGTTGTTCGCGTTCTGCTGCTGTTGCTGCCACTGCTGCATCTGGGCGTTGTACTGGTTCTGCATGGCGCCCTGGATGTCCGGCGCCTGGATGCTCGGCGACGACGACTGCGGCGCCGATGCCGTCTGCGGCACGCCACGGCCCGACAGCGCCAGCGCCTCGTTCACGAGCTGGTTGCGCGCCTGCAGTCCCGTCAGCACCGACTGGTTGCGCGCCTGGGCATAGGCGTCGTTCCTGCTGCGGCCCATCTGGTCCATGGCGCTGCTCCAGGCCGCCGAGCCGCGCGTGATGCCCTGGTTCGCCAGTTGGTTCTCCAGGTTGCTCTGCTGGGTCGCCCACTGAGGATCCAGGCGCGAGGCGTAGTTCTGGTAGACCGCGTCCTCGTACCTGCCGGTGCCGAGATTGCTCAGCGTGTCGCCGGCCTGGGCGTTCATGTTGGCCGACAGCGCGTTCTGTTGGTCCAGCAGGAACTGCTGCTCTGGCGACAGGACGATGTTCTGCTGCCACCGGCCATCGCCCAGGTTCTTGTTGACCACGCTGTAGTAGGGATTGGTGACGTCGGTGCGCCCCATCCCGTTCGTGATCATGCCGGCGATGACATTCGCGTTGAGCTGGGCATCCGCGCTCTCGTAGGGATCCGGAGCCTGCGGCGCGCTCCCGCCTCCGCCCTTCCCGCCGCCCATGTCAGCGCCCCGACCGGATGCGGTCGAAGAACTGAGGAAGCGGCGTCTGCACCGAACGCTGCGGAGCTGCGACTGCTGGCGCTGCGGGGGCGGCCGGCGGCTGCTGAGGCGCTGCGACACGCGCCTGCGCATCGAACACCGACCCACCCTGCCGTAGCTGGCCCGGATAGCGGCTCATCATCGCGTCCATCAGGTTGCCGTACTGCTGGGCATAGCCGGAGTTGAAGGTCGGCATCGCGACACGCCCTGGCATCGACCCCGGCTGCAGGCCGCCGCCGCCCCGCGCCATGACGGCCTGCGCGAGGGCGTCCATGGTCTGCGGCTGCCCGACGATCGGATTGAGGCGCGGCATGCTGATGTTGTTGTCGCCGCCGCCTGCTGCGCTCTGCAGCATGTCAAGAAACGTTGCCATACCGGCCCCTTTCCCAATCTTCCCTCAGCAGCCCGAGGACGACCGCGTCATCGCGGCCGAAGCCTCGCCGCAGCAGCCCCTCGCGCTGGAAACCGAGCCCTTCGCAAAGCCTGATGGACCGGCTGTTCGAGGCCATGATCGCGGCCCCTACCCGCCCGCATCCGAGCTGGCGGAACGGATATCCCAGGATCAGGGAGACCCGGTTCCGGCTGATCCAACGTGGCGTGTCGGCCGCGATGCTGACCTCGATCGCCCCGAACTCAGGGATGTAGCCGTGGAACAGCACCCCGGCGACGAGCTGCGCGCCCTGGATCACACCGATGCCGACATACGGCACCGGCAGGCGCGGCATGCTCGGGATCCGGCTCTGCACCCATGCTCCAACGGCCTCGTCCGCGCCGTAGAGCAGCCTCACATCAAGGCCCCTTGCTCATAGATCGTGTCGAAGGACACGACGCGCACGTCCACGCCCTCGATCAGGTCGTTGCGGCCGAGCGGCGGCGTGACCGTCAGGTTCATCGTGGCGGCGAAGGTGTAGCCAAGCCCGAACACCGTGGTCCACTCCAGCCGAACCTGAGGCGTTTCGTCCGTCCAGACGGCCTGGTCCCAGATGGCGAAATCCCACCGCGGCCCGTTCGGGATGATGGGGCTCAGGACGCCCTGCGGAGTGCGGATGGAGAAATCCGTCGACACGTCAACGGCCGGCGAGACGGTCGTATCGCCCTGGATCACCGGCCGCAGCATCTTGATCTGCTTCTGCTGCGCCTGCGGCTTCAGGTAGTTGAAGGCCGTCACGATATCGGCCGAGAGGCTTTCGGAGCCCACATCCGACACGCCATTGTCGGAGAGCCCCACCTGACCATCCCAGGTCCCGAAATACGCCTTGCCGTCCATCAGCGCCCAGCAGGCAGCGTTCATGCCCTGGAACTGGCACCATGCCCCCGTGATGGTGTTCATCACGTACTGCACGCCGGTATTGGCCGAAGTCGGCACATTGACGATCGCCATCGTCCCGACCGGATACGACATGAGCTGCCAGCCCCGCAGAGCGCCGGTCGCCCGCACGGAGTCATTGAATGCGGCCTGGATGTTCTTCGTAATGGCCGCTTGCTGCGCCGACGAGCGGTCCAGCGTCAGCGACTTCGCCAATGAGATGACGCCATCCTCGCAGGTGATCGCGATGTCCGCGCCCACCTTGGTGAGGCATCGATAGCCAAGCGGCCGGCCGATCTGCCAAGTCCCCTTGATCGCCCAATTGCTCGCATCGCTCGGGTTGGTGCCCTGGTAGGCGATGAGCTGCCCTTCCGACGTCAGAAAGAAGGCGTAGTCGTCCGGGCCGAAGCCGCCGTCGATGGTCCAGCTCCCGCCGGCGATCAGCTTGCCGCCGGCCGACATCAGCGGCCCGAGGTCGAACATCGTCGCCGCCCCGCCGATGGCATCCGTGTCGAGATACCAGGCCCGGGTGCTATCCCTCTCGATGAACCAGATCCGGCGCTTGTGGTCGAACACGTTGATCAGCTTGGCACTGTCCACGCCGGTGATTGCCGGCGTCGTGGCCCAGCCCGTCCCGTTGTAGAGCTGACGCTGTTGCGCACCGTTCACCGCCACCAGCCAATGACCGCCGCTGTTGGCGAAGTTGATCCATTGCCACCAGTCGTCCGAGCTGATCACGCCGGTATCGACCTTGTTGTCGATCAGCGCGTCATCCCACAGCGTCTCGACCGGCTCCGGCGTCGGCGTATCCCACTCCGTTGCCGGCTGGAGCGCACCCGGGAACACATCCCACAGGGTCTCCTGCTCGAAGCTCTGCTCGGTCGCGTCCCAGATCTTGCCGCCGCCAACCGCGAACAGCTTCTGGGACGTCGGGCCGTTCCACACCATCAGCGTCGTGACGGCACCAGAGATGTTCTGCGCCCACATCTGCGAACCGCGCCGCAGGGCCACGTCGGTCGGCGTCGGGAACCAGTTCACCAGCTTGACGGCGCTGTCCTCGGGCATCTTCGCCAGGCTGTCGAGCGCCATCCAGCCCTTGACCGGTGCCGGGATCGTGCCGGCAACTGACACCCGCTGCCTCGTCGGATTGGCGCGAAGGGCCGTCCGCACCATGTCACACCACGTTGATGGTCTGTGACCAGTTGAAGCCAGGCCAGCGGTAGCGGGTGGCGCTCATGTTGATGTCCTTCATGCCGCCGTTGCGCGCCGCCGCCTGCTCGACCTGGCGCTCGTACGTCGCCATGTCCTCGGCGTAGTCGAGCCCCTTGGTCTGCCGCCACCGCCAGATCATGCCGAGCGTGATCAGCTCCTCATCGAGCCGTGTCGTGTCGGTGTCAGCCGTCCACCGGTCGCCGTAGGTCTCCGGCGTGCCGGCATGGATGCACCAGTTGCTGCTGATGCACTCCCCGCGCACCGTCTGACCGTCCGCCGGCGCCGGGTAGATGTTCAGATCCTCGCCGATGATGCGCCAATAGCCCCAGAGGCCGGGGCTCACGGGCCGGCTGATGGCCGCAGCCCACTCCTCAGGCGTCAGCGGCCCCAGGATCGGGCGGAACATGTCGACCCACCAGATGACCCGGCCTGGCGACATGCGGTTCATCTCGGCCGGCAGGGCGCCGGGCTGCGGCATACCGGCGACGGTCGTGAACTCGAACGGCACGATCAGCCGCGTCCAGTTCGACCGCTGGGCAAGCGCGGTCGCCTCCTTCTGGGCGATCCTCTGAAGCTGCTGCGCCTGAAGATCCAGGGAGCCGACCACGGCCGTCGGCGGCGTCACGCCGACCTCAAGCGCGACGTCCTGGACGATCGAGAGCAGCGTCATGGATCAGGCCTTCCGCGGACGGCCCGGTCGGCGCTTGGGCGCCGGATCATCGCCCTCGGGCTCGGGCGCACTGGCCAGGAACGCCTCATAGGCCTCCGCGTGTTTCTCGCGGTCCTCGTCCGTCGCCGGGCGCGGGCCGATCGTGGTGCCGTGGTCGATGACGAAGCTGAACAGCTCCTCACCGTCGTCCGAAAGGCTGAACTTGGCGCCGACATCCGGCGCGGCGTTGCGGTCGCGGCTCATGCGGCCTCCTGCTGCTTGTCTGAGATCGCCTGAAGCCGGGCTGCCAGCTCCATCACCTGAGCCTGCAGCCGGGCGACATCGCCGCGCAGGCGCTCGTTCTCGGCCGCGAGGCGCGGCGCCTCCGCGCTGTCCTTCGCGGCGGCGAGGAAGGCTTTGGCCTTGGCCTGTAGCTCGCGGGCGCCCATGCCAATGCGTCCGAGGCCGGTGTCACTGAGCCCCGCCAGATCCTCGATGGTGTAGATCCTGAGAGCGGCCAGGTCGGCAGCTTGGCGCGCATCCATGGCCGGCCAGCTGCGGAGGGGCGTCCCGACCGCCTCGGCCTCGCCGGTGCGTTTGAACTGCTCGATGTGGTCGGCGAAGCGCTGTGACCAATCACCATCATGCCAGATCGAACCATCCGGCTTGTGGCGTTCGATGATGCGCGTGGCTTCGTCCCGGCTGTTCGGGTTGGTGACGCCGCCGAACAACACCTTGTCATGCACCGGGCGGCCGGCGGCCTCCGATGCGGCGTCGTTCACGCGGGTCTGCCACTCCAGCCGGAGATAGCCGCCGTCCTTGGTCTTGAATAGCGGTCGATCCATGTGCCCTCAATGAAGCGGGGCGGCCCGGAGACCGCCCCTCGTTGATCAGGTCGCGGCGCCGATGGCCCAGAAGTACTGGCCCGTGGTGACGGCCTCGCCGACCTTGGTCTTGTAGTTGCCGGCGCCGGCCGCGGCCGACCCGGTGCCGGCGGTGACGATGATCGCGGTGTCCGCCGCGATGTTCGCCGATGCCAGAGCGAGGATGTAGCTGACGCCGTTGCTGCCAGTGACCTTGGTCGCCGGCTTCACGCCGCGGAAGTCTCCCAGCACCGTGGACGGCGCCTGCAGGACGTCGACCCCGGTGATCGGCGTGATGCTGTACTGGGCATGTGCCATGATCAGCCCCCTTACGACTTGAAGTAGACGCCCTGGAGCGAAGCGTTGCTCAGGGTCATGTTGCCGGCCCACAGGATCGCCTGCACCGTCGCGTCCTGGTTGATCGCCCGCACCTCTTCCATCGGCACCATGTTGGTGTCGCTGTGCGGGCGGTAGTACAGGTAGTCGGTGTTGAGGAAGTACATGTGGTTCGCCGGGCAACCACCGCCCTGCGCGCCGTCGACCACCACCGGTGCCCCGAGGTATTCGAGGTTGGTGAAGCCGGCGTCCGCCATCTTCGCATTGGTGATGCGCTGGATGGGCTGAAGCGACTCCAGGTAGTTGGTGTAGGCGTTGTTGTCGGCCAGGATCAGGTCGACCTTGTCGCGGCCACGCATGCACTTGAGCCACAACAGGTTCATGTTGTGCTGGACGGTGGTCTTGTCGAACACCGCTTCGCTCTGGACCTGATTGCGCCAGAAACTCCAGGTCGCCCGGTTGATGCCGCCCACGGTACCGGTGGTCGGGTCATCGGCGACCAGCAGCTTGAGGCCGCCAATCTCCTTGCCCGCCGAGCCGGTGCCATCGGCATAAACGCCGAGCGCAATGCCGTTGGTCATCGTCTTCTCGGCGTTCTTGATGCGCTTGGCCAGGAGGGGGATGACCTTCTCGCGGCCGGCGTTCTGGATGCGACCTTCCAGGCCGGAGATGGTGACATTCACCGCGGCCTGCTTCCAGTCGAACTCGGCGGCGCTGAACACGTCGGACGGGCTGACATCCAGGAGCTCATAGCCGCTGTAATACTGGAATGTGCCGTTCTCGGCGTATTCCAGTTCCTCTACCAGCGTGCGGCCGCCATCGGCGGGGCGGGCGTTGCCCTTCTGCTCCAGGCGGAGCAGCGCGGCGTTGTTCTTGGTCACATTGTCGGCCAGCTTCTTCGATCGGTTGCGAAGCGTGGTCGTGACGATTTCCGTCAGGTTTGGGGACGCCATGGGTCACCTCATAGACGGGCGCCTGCGTCGACAAACGCCGCTCGCAGGTCGTCCTCGATGGATCCAGAAGAGGGCAATCCCAGGCTCTGCGAGCCCGGAACCGGTGCCCCGGTGAGGCTCCCGCCGGCCTGCCGCGCCTTGGCGGCGACCTCCGCAGCCTTGCGCTGGGTCTCAGCCTGTGCCGCGGCCTGCTGCTCCTTGATGAGCGCGACGCGGATCTCCGGATGAGCCCAGGCGGCCATGTCGTAGGCCTCGCCCAGATCCTTCGCGCGCCCGCCTTGGATCAGAAGGGCCATGTCGTCCTTCAGATCCTCGAAATAGACGCGCTTCGGATCGGCGGCGAATGCCTGGATCTCGGCCAAGGCGGTCGAACGCTGATATTCGACGGCCTGCTGCTGCTGTGTGGTGAATTGGCCCTTGAGAGCGTTGATCTCCTGCACCAGCGGCTGAAGGTACTGCGCCAGCGGGTTGGGTTGATGTCCCGGCTGCTGGCCGTTGCCCGGCTGCTGTGCGAACTGTCTCAGATCGACCCCGTAGGATCGTGCAAGCCACGCGATGCCGTTGACGGGATCGCGGTCCAAGACTGCCTGCGCATCGAAAAGCTGCTTGATGGCCTGAGCGGGGGTCACGCCGCGCATCGTCAGCGCCGGCAGGAACGGCTCAACGGCCTTGTCGATACCCTTGTACTCCGCGAGCTTGGCGAGGCCGTCGTTGACCTCCTGCTCGCGCTTGGCGACAGCCTCCTGCACCTCTTTCGGCAGGGCGGCGAACGCGGCCTTGGCGCCGATCGACCAGCCCGGCGGCGGGCGGAGCGCGCCCGCATCGGCCGGCGGCGTCTGCGTGGCCTGCTGCGGCTGGTCCGGCGCCTTCTG